>DATJWJ010000260.1:0-3851 GCA_035501355.1 Bryobacteraceae bacterium
TCCAGCGCGAACAAGGCGTCGATGGCAGTGAGAAAGTCGCGCACATCGTCTTGTGCGCCCATCCCGCTGGATTTGTCGACGTGCGAGCCGCGGCTAAGAGCCTTGACCCACTCCTGCGCGGCTTCGACCAGCAAATCGGCCAGCGTTCCCAGGGTTTCCAGGGCCTCACCGCTGGGCTGCGACTTCACCAAAAGCTCCATTAGGAACGCAACTTCTTCGAGTTCGTCGGCAGCGTTGTCGGCGGTTTCCAGGAGGCGAAAAAGCATCTCATACTCAGGACGCCGGCGAACCGCCTCGCGGCTGGCCACCACTAATTGATCGGCGCTGTGCTCGAACTCCCGCGCACGCTGCGCCAGCCGCTGGTAGTGCCCATCGCGGTCGCCGGATTCGATGCTGCGGATCCCCTCCCGGACCAAGGAAGCGATTTCAACAATGATGGCGGCTTGTTCACTCGCCAATTCCAGCAGGCGCTTGCCTTCGCTGCTAAAGTGCACTTGCAGTTCGGCACGGACACGATCCTGGATCAGGCCCGAAGAATGGTGCTCGCGAAGCCCTTCCATAGCGGCTCGAAAGACGAAGCGAACAAAATCCATGGCGGGCTCATGTCCCAGCACGTCACAAAGCCGGTCGCCGAAGTGCATCGCGGAACCCGCGGTGCTTTCTATGGCCCGATTGATCAGCTGGGCACCCCCTAATTCGAGAAAGGCACGGTGGCCGATCTCGGATTCGGCGGCCCACTTGAGGACCGCGATGCGTTGCTTACCGGGCAAGAAACTGCGCAACTCCTTTCGGGCCCGGTTCCAATCGATCAGGAACACCAGGCGTGAAGCCAGGAAATTCAGATAAGCCGTCAGCTCGGCGGGATCATTGGCTTCAAAGGTCCCGGTGACCAACTGAAACGGGACGCCTGGGGAAGGAGACTCCGTCCGGCTAGACTGTCCGGCTGTCCAGGTCATGGCGTACCCACTGAGCATGTCGCGCAGGAACTGGATGCGTTCGGGATGAATGTCGGTATGGATTACGTGAACTATTAAGCCTTCGATGTGGATCACGATGACGTGGGCATCGGTGGTGCCGAGATCGTTTTGGACGATCAATTTATTGCCGGAGCGCCAGGCCAGGGTGCCCAAGCCGGGATGGTTGAATTTGAGAGGCGCGGTGCGATTCAGGCCGGCCATGAACGCTTGAATCAGCGGGCGGTCGGAATCCTGGATCTGATAAACCGTAGCGCCGTCCAATCGCTCTTCTGCCAGCTCTGCCTGAAGGGCATTCAGAGCTTTGTGCAGATCCATCACCAGGCGATGGAGACTGTCGGCGGTGTCTGTGCCGGCGCGAGTCAGGTCGTCAATAACGCTGCGATCGATCAGGTCATTCTGGGACTTGGGGAGTGTGCTCAGGATACGCTCCACGCGCTCGGCGAACTCCGGCGGCGCAGGCGCGGCCATGCTACGCAAGTCCTGAGCGATCTGATTGAAAATTGATTCGCAGCCCGACAATCGATAGCTACCATTCTCGCGGTGCGACTTAGAGATGAAATCGTCCAGCGCACGGCGATCGAGGGCCGTGGTTAAGCCGGTGCTAGGCAGCCAATTCGTGGGTTGTTCGGGATGATCGGCGTGGGCAATAGCCGTCTGCAAGAGTGTCAAGCAGCACTTGATCCGATCGTTAGCGGCAAGTCCCTCTTCAATCTGGGTCAAGTGCCTCAAGTCGGTTTGACCGATGGCTTCAAGGACCTGAGTTTTCATGCGGGGACCTCCAGGGCAAATCCGTCAGTTCTTATTCGCACGAAGGGGTCCATGTTACAGATGCTCAGACAAGGTCGGAAGCTGTTGTCTGGGGAAGGTTTGCCGAAGCCGGAATCCCGAAGGGTGGTTGGTTGCGCAGGGCCTCGGGTGGAACGCCCCAGGACGATTGCGCTGCCACATCAGATTGTCAAGGTTGGCTGCGGCCAGCTAGCCTTTGGCTTTTTTTACTTCCTCGATCAGCGCCGGCACGACCTCAAACAAATCCCCGACGATGCCGTAGTCTGCGACTTCGAAGATTGGTGCGTTGGCGTCCTTGTTGATTGCGACGATGGTTTTGGCGCCCTTCATGCCCACCAGGTGCTGGATGGCGCCGGAGATGCCGACTGCCATGTAGACCTTCGGCGAAACAGTCTGGCCGGAGCTGCCTACCTGGCGCTCCATCGGGAGCCAGCCGCTATCGCAGATAGGACGTGAGGCTGCCAATTCTGCGCCCAGAGCTTTGGCGAGCTCTTCCACGATCGGGATGTTTTCTTTTTCCTTGATGCCTCGGCCGACCGAGACGATGATATCCGCCGCGGTGAGGTCGACGGCGCGCGCCGATTCGCGGAACGGGGCATCCGGCTTGGCGCGAATTTTATCCCCGCTCAGCTCGGGGGTAAACGTCTCCACCTGGGCGGTTCCGTTTTCAAGTTGGTCGGCCCGAAATGCTCCCGCTTGGACGGAAGCAAAGTGTGGCCCTGGGCCGCCGGCCTTGAGGTCGGCGTTGAGCTTGCCTTGAAAGAGTTGGCGCGCGAAGACGGGTGCGCCCGAGTCGGCCCGAAAACCGATGGTGTCGCTGATCAGCACCTGGTTGAAGCGCGTCGCGAGTTTGGGGGCGAAGTCGCGGACCTGATAGGTGTGCGGGAAGAGCACCAGAGACGGTGAGGCTTTGCGGATGAGTTGTTCGAGCGCGGCTGTGTAGCCGTCGGCGGTGTATGCACCGAGCAACTGATGTTCGACGGCATAAACTTTGTCCAGCTTCTTGGACGCCAGCTCGCTTGCCAGCGCGCTAACTCCCAGTCCTGCCACTGCCGCGGACGCCGTGCCGCCGATTTGCGAGGCAAGCTGCTGGCCGGCCGCGAGCGTCTCCCAGGACATTCGGCTCCAGGCGCCGCCGCGCTGCTCCATGATCACCAGAACGCTGCCACTCATATTACGCGCACCTCGAATTTCAGCTTCTCGACCAGCTTGGCTGCGGCTTCCTTCGCAGTGCCGTCCAGCATTTGGGTTTGCTTGGTCCGTTGCGGAAGATAGACGCGCTCGATGGTCGCGGTAGGCGCCGCCGTGACGCCCAGTTCAGCCACGGTAACGCGCTTGATCTCTTTCGTCTTGGCTTTCTTGATGCCCATGAGCGTGGCGTAGCGCAGCTTATTGATGCCGGATTGAATGGTTAGCACAGCCGGCAGCGGCATCTCGACGTTTTGGAACCAGCCGTCCTCGAGTTCGCGCTTCACGCGAATCCCGGCACCCGCGGTTTCCACCGCCATGATAATGGTCGCGCTGGGCAGCCCCAGGACTTCGGCCATTACCACGCCAGTTTGCCCGGCGCCCAGGTCGTCGGACTGGAGACCGGTGAGAATCAGGTCGGGCTTTTCGGGCTCGGCCGCTTTGGCCAGCAGCTTAGCGATGCCGAGTGTGTCGAATGCGGTGAGGTTTTCTTCTTCTATGTGAATGGCGCGGTCGGCGCCCTTGGCCAGAGCCTCGCGGATGGTTTGTGAAGCGCGCGCCGGGCCGAGACACAGCGCGATCACTTCACCGCCGTGCTTCTCCTTCAACTGGAGCGCTTCTTCCAACGCGTACGCATCCGGCTCGTTGATCTCGAAACTCAGATCGCTTTCTTGAATCCAGCGGCCGCCCGAATCGATGCGCAATTGCGAATCGCGGACCGGCACCTGCTTAATGGAAACGATGATTTTCATGAAAAGGAAAGACCTTCAGCCTGTGAATCTCTTAAAGAGGAGGCAGCCATTGGTGCCTCCAAAGCCGAACGAATTGGAAAGCGCGTATTCGATCTTCATGCGGCGCGCCTGATTGGGCACGTAGTCGAGGTCGCACTCCGGGTCCGGA
>DATJWJ010000261.1:0-3243 GCA_035501355.1 Bryobacteraceae bacterium
TCGTCCGCGGTCAACGTGATCGCCTCAGACGTGAATGGCATATCACAGTAGACACCGGATCTGTGCTAATTGTTTCTCAGCGACAGGCCACTAGTGCCGCGACCGCGTAAAAAATAACTTGTAAAACATCTTTTATGTAGAATGTTTTCGCCGTATGCTGAGGGCATGCGGGACTACAACCGGCTGCAACTCAAACTACGGAAGTCCGATCAGGAATCGCTGATGGAAATCCTCCGGAGCGGCGTCCAGCAAGTGCGCGTCGTGTTGCGCGCGTTGGCCTTGCTGCGATTGTCGGATGGGGAATCGCCGCCCAAGGTTGCTCGTTTTCTGGATCTCACGCCGAAGACGGTGCGGGATATCGGGAAACGCTACTTGGAGAGCGGCCTGGATCGAGCTTTGTACGACCGTCCGCGCCCTGGCGCCAAGCCTTTGCTGAATCCTAGCGAACGGCAGCGGATCATCGCGTTGGTGTGCAGCGACCCACCGGAGGGGCAGGCACGCTGGACCGTGCGGCTGATCGTGGAGGAGGCGGTCAAGCGAAAACTGGTTCCCCAGGTAGGTCGCGAAACCGTACGAGTGCTGCTGGGAAGCCACGACCTCAAGCCGTGGCGGGAAAAAAATGTGGTGCGTGGCCGAGTTGGACGAGGAGTATATCCGGAAACTGGAAGACGTCCTGGAGCTTTATGAAAGACCTTATAATCCAAGCGAGCCGGTGGTGTGTCTGGACGAAAAGGCGGTCACACTGCATGCGGACGTACGTCCCGCGCGACCGGCGGTGCCCGGTCAAGTAGCCAAACGAGACTCCGAATACCGACGCTGCGGGACCGCCAATGTGTTCTGCGCAGTGGAATCCCAAGCCGGCCGCCACTACACTCGGCCCACGCCCGATCGATCGGCAGCGGAATTCAGCCAATTTCTGGCAGAACTGTCACTCAATTACCCAGTTGCGACGACCATACATTTGGTAGCGGATAACCTGAACACGCACCACAAAAAGTCGGTTATCCAGCACTTCGGCGAAGTAGCCGGCAATCACCTCTGGAGCCGCTTCACCCTTCATTACACTCCGAAACACGGCAGCTGGTTGAATCAGGCGGAAATCGAAATCAGCCTGTTTTCTCGGCAGTGCCTGGCGAGCCGCCGCATCCCGACCCTAGTGGCTTTACGCGCTCAAGCGGGAGCCTGGAACCATCAGATGAACCAAGCAAAAACCAAAATCAACTGGCAGTTCACTCGAAAAGACGCCCGGCGAAGCTTTCGCTATAACAAGTACTTTATTAAGCGGTCAGCGCACTAGTCGAACACCGTAGCCGCTGTCGGGGCACGGAGAGAGGCGAACGCGAAGTGGATCTGTTCGGCGAGGGTGCGAGTGGTGGACAACGGTGGAATCTCATCCTCCGCGAAGAAACCCACCTCGGTGGTTTCCGAACTGACCGCCGGGGCGCCGCCGGCGATTTCGCAAAGAAACAGGAGCTTATAAGCGTGGAACGGGATCGCGGGATGTGCGTGTTTGTTGCGGTCCCAGCAAGCCAGCAGTTTTACCGCTCTGACCAGGTAACCGGATTCCTCACGCACCTCACGCTCCACCGATTCGGCTGCGCTCTGCCCGACCTCGGCCCAGCCACCGGGAAACGTCCAGCAGCCGTCTTCCGCTTCGCGGACCAACAAGACGCGCCCGTCTTGAAAGATTGCCCCGCGCACATCCACCTTGGGGGTCGCATAGCCGGCCTCCGCCGCGAACAGGCGTTTCGCCAATGGGCAGCTCTCCGGCTCGGGGCCGCACATCATCGCGGCGGCAATTTCGGACAGCTCCTGGTAGCGCTCCAGATCATACCCATTCCGCGCATAGACGATGCCGGTTTGGGAAATGGCTTGGATCCGCTGGGCAATGGCAATCCAGTCTCTCGGTGTCTGCGTCACAGTTCTATGATGCGACAGTGCGACGTTCAAGCTGCCGATGATCTCGGGCGGGCTCCCGCCCGCCCCTACGTGATCACTATCCTTGCCGCTGGGCGAACCACTCGAAAGTGGCTTCGAGCGTTACGTCGCCATCGGCACCGGTTACGGTGACGGGCACTCCAATCGTCGCCCGTCCTCGCCGCCGGAGTGTGTCCCAAAACCGCTCTGCCTCCTCCGGAGCCACTTCCGCTTTGGCGATCAGTTCTCCCGTCGCGGGACGGCGGTACTTCACATCGGCGTGGCGGACGACCGCCAGATGATCTCGCGCTCCGTCACCAAAGTTTGCGAGCAACCATTGCCCGCTAGACGCCTCGGCGAGCGAAAACTGCGCGCCGGCGTGGACGGTACCGAGGTGATTACGGTAGTTTGAGTCCGCCGGCAGCGTCAGCGCAGGACCGTCTGACCGCAGACCCAAGAACCGATTGAAAGGAATGTCGGTGACATTCATTCCGCCAGGGTAGCAGGCCGATCCGGAAGGGTGGAGAGCCGGTTATGCCGGCCCCCACGGAATTGATACACTCACGCCGCTGCGCGGGCGGGCAGGTCTTTCAGGATTTCGCTCACAAAGGCTTTGGCGTCGCCGAACAGCATGAGCGTTTTGTCCATGTAGTAGAGGTCGTTATCGATGCCGGCGAAGCCGGGGTTCATCGAGCGCTTGATCACCATCACGGTGCGCGCGCGGTCCACTTCCAGAATGGGCATGCCGTAAATAGGGCTGGTTTTGTCGGTGCGGGCGGCGGGATTGGTGACGTCATTCGCGCCAATCACGAGGGCGACGTCGGCTTGCGCGAATTCGGAGTTGATGTCGTCCATCTCAAACAGGCGGTCGTAGGGGACATCGGCTTCGGCCAGCAGCACGTTCATGTGGCCCGGCATGCGGCCGGCGACGGGATGGATGGCGAACTTCACGTCCACGCCGCGCCGCGTGAGGGAATCGAACAGCTCGCGGATCTTGTGCTGCGCCTGCGCGACGGCGAGGCCATAGCCGGGAACAATGATGACGCTGGTGGCGGCTTCCAGGATGGAGGCCGCTTCCTCGGCGCTGGCGCTGCGGTACGGGCGCTGCTCAGTAGCGGCTTTCGAAGTCTGCACCTGGCCGAAGGCGCCGAACAGGACGTTGGTGAACGAGCGGTTCATCGCCCTGCACATGATGATGGAAAGGATCAGGCCGGAAGAGCCATCGAGCGCGCCGGCGACGATCAGCAGGTTGTTATCGAGCGCGAAACCCATGGCGCAGGCGGAGAGGCCTGCATAGGAATTCAGGATCGCGATCACGGTGGGCAT
>DATJWJ010000262.1:0-28035 GCA_035501355.1 Bryobacteraceae bacterium
TAAAATCGTGGCCTTCATGTCTACATCTAAGTATACATTAACGATACTGATCTTACTGACGGGCTCGCTAGCTATCGCGCTGCAATCGATACAACACATGCCGGCGTAAGGGATGACCCTCGGCCAATTTAGGATGATCAAAATCGTCCGCCGGATTGCGGGTCATGCCGAGCTTCTCCATCACGCGCCGCGAGCGGAGATTCGCGGGCACGGTCATGGAGACGAGTTCTTCGACCCCAACCGCCTCGAAGGCATGGCGGACCATTTCCCGAGCGCCTTCGGTGGCCAGGCCTTGTCCCCAGTATTCCGGCCCCAGTCGCCAGCCAATTTCCACGCAAGGAGTGAAATGTGCCTCGAATGACGGAACAGCCAGTCCGATAAAGCCGATGAAGGCGCTCGTCTGGCGCAGCTCGGCCGCGCACAAACCAAAGCCGTGCCGCTCGAAATGCGCTTCGATTCGATCCACACTTTGACCGCTCTCTTCGCGCGTCAACACGCTGGGGAAAAAATCCATCACGCGCGGATCTCCATTCATGCGTGCGAACGGCTCGCGATCGGAAGGCCGCCAGCGCCGAAGAATCAGCCGTTCGGTCTCGGCGACCATCATCGCCGTTACTGCGACACGGGCAGCGTCGTGGTATTGGTCAGGACGCCATTTTGACTGATCGTCACCGTCAGATTGCCGGACCGCGCATCGGAAGGCACGTAGAAATCCACTTGATACAATCCCGCGAAAGTCGGCGCGAGGCCCGCGAAATACACATTGGCCGTCTCGCCGTCGACCGTAAGCATCGGCTGTGTGGTCACCTGCGCTAGCGGATTCGATGGCGCGGCCGCCCCAGACGCCACCGGAGGATTGGTTGGTCCCATGCCGAGCAGATAGATGACTAATAGTTCGCCCGGTTTGGCGGGGCTGCTCGAGGTCACCAGGGAGAAATCGACTCCATGTTGGGCCACCAGCGTGCCGTCCGCCAGAGCGTCCACGGTGGGCTGAAGCGGAACAATAGCGAGCTGATCCGGCAAAGTCACCGCACCGTTGGCGCTCACCAGGATCGGGTATTGCTGGTTGGGCGCAAGCTCGCTTGGAATCTGGACGTCCAACTGGCCATCGCTCAGATAAAAGAGCGGCGCCGAAAGCCCGCCAACCAACACTGTAGTCCCATTGAAGGTTGGCGGCAAAGGAGGCGCGCCGGTACTTGTGGAACTCGATGCTAAGCCCGATCCATACATTTCCACTATGGTTCCAGGGCTGAGCGGTCCTCCCGACACGCGATGGAACGCGTTCACTGTTCCGCCAGGAGTCAGGACCGGAGCAGTGGCTTGATTCGACGCGACGCCTCCCAACAGTTGCATCGTAGCGGGGGCCAGCGTGCCCGCGGTCGCATTCAGCGTGATCACCATCTGAGAGGAAGCCGTGCCTGGCTGCCAGGTGGCCGAGTAGCTGGCGCTTTGACCATCGGTCAGCAACGATACCGGGGCATCGCCATTTGAGAAACTCGCCACCACCGCGCCATTGTGCACGGCATTGGCGCAATCGTCGTTAAGCTGCACGATCAGCGTGGCCGGCCATTTGGCCGGGACCGAGAAGTTGTTCACCAGGCCCGTTTCGGTCAACGCCAGTTTACTGGGCGTGCAAGTGGTGGCGCGCGGTGCCGCTTCCGGTCTTGTGGACCCTGGCCGGGAAGTTGAAATGGTGCTGCCCGCCGGCAAGACGATCGCCGTCACGTTCACGGTGCGGACCGCGCCGCTAATCGCGATGCTGGCCTGACCCGAGTAGATCCCGGCGGTCAATTTCGCCGGATTCACCGATGCCGCGAAGGTTCCGGGAGTCTGTCCGCTGGTCCGGCCGGACGCCGGATTCAACACCAGCCAGTTCCCGCCGTCTGCAGTGGATGCGGCCACCTGGAACGGAACCGCCTGAGCGCTGCTGCTGTTCACCGCCACATTCTGAGACGGGGATGCGTTTCCACCTGCCACTACCACGAAGAACAGCCCGGCTGGATTTGGATCGGGGAGAACGGGGGAGCCGCTGGCCGCCAGATCCAAGACCACAACCACGTACACCGGCGAATTCAACGCGTCAGGATCGCTGATACTGATCAGTGCGTAATGGCCGCCGGTGGCGAGCTGGGTCGCATTTTGGGCCAGATTTACTGGAAGCGATCCGGGATTCGCAGCAGTCGCGGTCCCGCTGGTGGCGCCGAGCGAGACAGTGTCAGAGCCGCTCACGATTTTCGCGGTCCAGTTCACCGTGGTGGAGGGATCGCCCAGGTTCAGGATCTCCAAGGTCTGGGTATTTGAGAACCCGCCGCCCTGTTGGGCCTGGTAGCGCAGACCGGTGACGTTAACGCCTAGGATCGGGCCGCTAGTCGAGACGAACAGGAAAACCGGAATGTTGATGCTGCCGCCCGCATAGGTAACCTGGATAGTGTCACTGTAGCTTCCCACGCCTAGCCCTTGCGTGTTCACCAGAACACGTGCAAAGACCGCAGAGTTCCGCACAGTCTGCCCGGACGCGGGCGTGATGGAAATCCAGGAGCTGCCATTCAAGGTGGCCGCGCTGAAGCCGATGGGGCCGCCTCCGCGGGTGCTGCTAAGCGCGAGATCTTGCTCCAAAGTCCCTGCCGATTGGGCATGTGCCGCGAAGTGCAGAACGGCCGGAAGCACCTGCAATTGCGCATTGGCGGCGGCCACCGTGAGATTCACTGTCACGTCTGTCTCGACGCCGCTTTGGTCCAAAATCCGGATCCGGCCGGAGGTGTTCCCGGCCCCGAGTCCACCCTGGTCGACACTAACCTGAAGTTGTGCGGGAGCGCTTCCGCTGCTGGGCGTCACGGTGAGCGAGAAAGGAGGAGTTGTGTTTGGCTTCCCACCGTCAATCAGCACGGTGAAAGTTGACTGCGACGTCGTAGCGAGCGCCAGCGAAAGAGCTTGCTTGGGCGGAGCGTCGCCTCCGGCCACCGCCGAGAAGTTAAGGGTCAACGGCGAAACCTGAAGCAGCGGCTGCGCGGCCACGATCGAGAACTGAAAGGTCTTTTTGGCCTGCGCCAGGATGTTGTCCGTCAATGTGGCGGTGAACTGATAATTCCCAATGTCTTTGGCTGGCGGCATTCCATGTATCAGACCACTGGGCGAGTCGAGCGTCATGTCCGGCGGCGGCGTATCCCAGGTAATCGAATAGTAGGGCGTTGTCCCTCCGCTCGGCATGAGAGATTGCGAGTACGGCTGGCCGGCCGTCGCCGGCGGAAGCGAACTGGCGCCAATCGCGAGCTGGGAATTGATCGCGATGGAAAATTCGCTGGTAGCGCTTGTCTTGTTCGCGTCCGTGACCGTGATGTTAAAGAAATAGGGATTTGCGCTTGCCGCTGTGGGCGTGCCAGTGATCACACCCGACGTACTCCCGGCTGCTGGACTGCTGATGGATAACCCAGGCGGAAGCGCTCCTGAGTTAAAGGGGCCGATCGAGGAAGCAGCGTACGAATAGGGCGCCGTGCATCCGCTTGCCGATACGTTGAGGGCTTGTGAGTACGGCCAATTGACATCCCCAGGCGATAGCTGCGAGCTGCTGATGAAGTTGATCGTGCAAGCCTGAATGACGATCGTGAAATTCGCAGTCCCGAAGATATCGGGATTTTGACTGTCGTCTGCTTCAACCGTGAGCCCGAAACTCCCCGCCTGAGTGGGGGTGCCAGAGGCCAGGCCCGAGCTGCTTAGACTGAGACCAGGGGGGATGCCGCCGCCACCGCCCGGCGAGTCCTGAATATACCAGCTCCAGTTGTACTTTCCACTGGGAGCACCGCTGGCTGTGAACTGAAAATTATAGGGAACATTCAGGCTCCCGTTGGGCGGCGTATTGGTGATCGTTATCGCCGCCGATAAGCTGCCGCTGAGTGTAACGCAGCAGGCCAAGGTGAGAAACAGCCGAAACACAAAAGCCTATTGTACAGGACCTCCACCTCTGGAACCATCAGGCATTTCCGTACGTCCTAATACAGTGAGAAGCGTAAGTCAGTCTTAACCTTCTCCTCCTCTGGTTGGCGCGGTCCACCGACATCGGACCGCGCCTCTTTGTTTTCAAGAACGTTCTCTAGACGCTCAGGCCTTGGCAGCTTCCGAGAACTTCTCGAAAAACTTTTTGATGATGTGCTTGGCCGTGGTGTCCAGCAGCCTCTGGCCGACGCTGGCGATTGTTCCACCCACTTGAACTTCGCCGTCGTACTTCACCTCGGTGGAAGAATCGCCGTTTGGCGCCAGGTTCAGCAGACCTTCACCCTTCAGAAAGCCGATCTTTCCGTTACCTTCCACCATTAGTTTGAAGCTGTCCGGGGGATGCTGATCCGCCAGCCGCACTTTGCCGCCGAACGAGCCGCCAATGCTGGCGATGAGCACTTTCATCTTCATCTCGTACTCGTCTTCGCCGATCTTGTGGAGCTCATCGGTGCCCGGCATGCACTTAGCCAGAATCTCGGGGTCCTGCAGCAACGTGTAGGCGCGCTCTCGCGGCGCTGGAACGGTGAAGGAACCGCTAATCTTCAAGCCGTCCTCGAGGCCGCGATCCCAAGCGCTCGCATCGTGTAGACCTGCGCCAGGTGTTTGCGATAATCCGCCGAAGCGTGCAGGTCGGAATTAGCGTCCACATCCGCGGCCACCTGCGTCGAGGCTTTTTGGATGTCGGATGGACTGCCGGCCGTACCCTCCAGCGCCTTTTCAACCGCGGTGGCCCGGTAAGGCTTGCCGCTGAGCCCGGTGACTCCGACGCGCGCCATGGCGATCTTGCCGCCGGATTTGCGAATCCTGGCCGCGACGCCAACGATCGCGAAGCCCGAGGCCGGCTGAACCATCTTCTGATAGCTGGTTCCCACCGTCTGGTCTTCCATCGGGACGATCACCGCCTGCACGATCTCGCCCGGCTCGAGCGCGGTGGTGAAGGTGTCGACGAAAAAGTCGGCGATGGGAAGATCCCGTTTGCCCTTGGAGCTGATTAAGCTAACTCTGGCTTCCAGGGCCAGCAGCGAGGCCGGGTAGTCGGCCGCCGGATCGGCGTGCGCGATGCTCCCACCGATGGTGCCCATGTTGCGCACTTGAATATCGCCAATATTGGAAGCCGCCTCCGCCAGCAGCGGGCAGCGGGAACGAACGAGCGGCGAGCTTTCTACCTGATAGTGCGTGGTAGTGGCGCCGACCCGCAGCATGCCGCCTTCCTCGTGAATGAAATTCAGATCCGCGATACGGCCGATGTCTACCAGTTGCCCAGGCAAGGCCAGGCGCAGCTTCATCAGCGGGATCAGGCTCATGCCGCCGGCCAGCACCTTGGTGTCTTCTTGCGCCAGCAGCCCGAGCGCGTCCTTCAGACTGCCCGGCGCCTGGTACTCGAAATTCTGCGCGATCATGCGCGGCCTCCTTGTTGGATCAGGTTCCAGATTTTTTCCGGCGTCATAGGCATATCGATATGCCGCACACCCAGTGGGCTGAGCGCGTCCACGACCGAATTGACCACCGCCGGCGAGGCTCCGATTGTTCCCGCTTCGCCAACACCTTTGACCCCCAGCGGGTTTACCGGTGATGGCGTCACGGTGTGACTGGTCTCGATCCAGGGAATGTTGCTGGCTTTCGGCACAGCGTAATCCATCAGCTCGCCGGTGACCAGCTGGCCGTTGTCGTCATAAACCGCCTGCTCCCACAGCGCCTGGCCCAGGCCTTGCACCACGCCTCCATGAACCTGGCCTTCGACCAGCAGCGGATTGATGATATTGCCGCAGTCGTCCACCGCGACGTACCGCTTGAGAGCAATCGCGCCGGTATCGCGATCCACCTCGGTCACTACGATGTGCGCGCCGAACGGAAACGCAAAGTTAGGCGGCTCCCAGAAGTAGGTGGCTACCAGGCCCGGCTCCGTGTTCGGCGGCAGCTTCATAGCGCGATAGGCTGCTCCCGCGATCTGTGCTAGCGGCAGGGACTTGCCGGTTTTATTGTCGACGCACCCGCCGTTGGAGTAAGAGACGTCCTCGCTCTCCAGCAGCATTGCCCCGTATTTCTTGATCTTTTCCTTCAATTCGCGAATTGCAAAGTACATGGCGGGTCCGCCGACGGCCGTTGCGCGGCTGCCGAACGTGCCGATGCCGTAGGGCGTAATGGTGGTGTCGCCGTGCAGCACCACGACATCATCGATGCCCACGCCCAACTCGTCGGCGGCGATTTGCGCGAAGGTTGTTTCTTCGCCTTGGCCGTGCGGAGAGATGCCGGTCATCACCGTTACCGTGCCGGACGGCTCGATCCGCACCGTGGCGCTTTCCCAACCGCCGGCCGGGGTCGCGGGTGAAGGACCGAAGGCGCAAATCTCTCCGTAAGTGGACATGCCGATCCCCATGAATCGGCCTTCCGATCGCGCCTGGCTCTGTTCTTGCCGCAGCTTGGTATAGCTGACGAGGTCCAACGCCTTTTCGAGTGGCGCTGCGTAGTTGCCGCTGTCGTAAGTTAGTCCGGTAGCCGTGGCGTACGGAAACGCACTGTTAGGAACGAAGTTTTTGAGGCGGAGCTCGGCGGGATCCATCTTGAGTTCGGCCGCCAGGATGTCGATCATGCGCTCAATGCCGTGCGTTGCCTCGGGCCTCCCGGCGCCGCGATAAGCGTCCGTGGCCATGCAGTTGGTGAACACGCCGACGATGTCTGCTCGAATGTTCTGGCAGGCATAAAGACCCGGCATCATCAGAACGGAGAGCGTCGGTATGGCGGGGGTCAGGGTCTCAAAGAACGCCCCCAGATCCTGAATCAGCTTCAGCTTGATGGCTAAGATAGTTCCATCGCGCTTGGCCGCCACTTCGTAATAATCCACGTGGCCGCGGCCATGAATGGTCCCGGTGAAGTTCTCGCGCCGCGATTCGATCCACTTCACCGGCTTGCCGATCTTCATCGAGATAAAGCTCATGAGAGCTTCTTCGGCATAGACCTGGATCTTGCTTCCGAATCCTCCGCCAACCTCGGGCGCGATGACGCGTACGTGATGCTCGGGAAGTCCTAACATCATCGCCAATAGGGTTCGCGCCAGATGCGGGGTTTGCGTCGAGATGTGAACTGTAAGAGCCTTGTCGCCCGAGCGCCAATCGGCAACGCAGCCGCGCGTTTCCATCGAGGTTGGGATCAACCGCTGGCTGGTGATGCGCTGCTTGACCACCACGTCGGCCTCGGCGAAAGCCTTGTCCACCTCGCCGCCTTCCTGATGAAACGTGAAGGCGGTATTATCCGGCCACTGCGGATGCACCGCGGGCGCGCCCGGCTCGAGCGCTTTCTCGGGATCCGTCACCGCTGGCAGCGGCTCATATTCCACTTCCACCAGATCAGCGGCGTCGCGTGCGATATAGCGGTCCGTCGCGACCACTACCGCGACCGGATGTCCCACAAGGTACACCCGATCGATCGCCAGCAAATGGTGATGCGGGACGCGCAACCCGGGCAGCGATGCGCCACACGGCACCGGGGCCACGTTCTCGGTGTCCTTACCGGTGAAGATAGCGGCGACGCCCGGCAGCTCCAGAGCCTTCTTGATGTCGATCGACTTGATCTTCGCCGCGCCGTGCGGGCTGCGCACGATGCAGGCGTGATGCATGCCCGGCATCTTGATGTCGTCCACGTAAGTGGCGGTGCCGGTGATCAGGCGCGGATCCTCGCGTCGGCGGATGCGCTTGCCAACCAGTAGCTCGGTCTTGGTAATTGTCGTCGCCATGGTTCCTCCGTTACGCTTTTCCCGCGGCTGCTTTCACCGCGTTGACGATGTGCTGGTAGCCGGTGCAGCGGCAAAGATTGCCTTCCAACCCATGACGTATCTCCTCTTCGGTGGGGTTCGGATTCCGCTCCACGATCTGCTTGGCCGTCATGATCATTCCCGGGGTGCAGAAGCCGCACTGTAGCGCGTGCTGGTTCCAGAACGCTTCCTGCATTGGATCCAGCTTGCCGTCGGCGGCCAAACCTTCAATGGTCAGAACTTCGCGGCCATCGGCTTGGACGGCGAACATGGTGCAGCTCTTGACGGCTTTGCCATCGACATGCACGGTGCAAGCGCCGCATATCGACGTCTCGCAGGCGATGTGCGGACCTGTCAAAGCGGCCACCTCGCGCAGATAATGAATGAGCAGCATACGCGGTTCCACGGTGTCGCTGCGCTTCTTTCCATTGATGGTTATGGTGATGTTTCGTGTCATGAGAAATACCAGCGGATATGACGATACCACAGAGCGGCGCGTTTTGGCACAGCAGTTCGAACTACGCCAGCCAGGGATTCAAAACCGCCACCCCGGCATCGGCGAAGTGCGACACATTCCGCGTCACTGTCGTGAGGTTATAGTGCAGAGCGGTTGCAGCCAGTAATCCATCGAGGATAGGCAGAGGCCTTCCTTTTTGTTGCAATCTGGCATCCAGCCAGCCCCACCTTTCGGCGACCGCTTCATCAACGGGAAGAATTCGGCCCGCGAAACGCGGCTTTAAGTTCACTTCCAACCAGGCCTCCAGTGCCGCCCTTCGTTTGCCTTGGGCAAGCACGGCGATGCCTTTACGAATCTCACCGAGTGTGAGGGCGCTCAGGTACAACAATTGTTCGTCGGTGGAATCCAACCACTGGGCCACACGCGCATCGGGACGAATACGGACTGCTTCTGAAATGCAATTCGTGTCGAGCAGGAAGCCGCTCACAGCTTGATGTCTCGGCTGGTTTCCTTACTGCGCTCGAACTCCAGTTCCAGCCCGACCAGCGGCGACTCTTGAAAAAACTGCATGAGACTCTTGGGTTGCCGCGAACGATTCACGAGCTGCTCATACTGCTCCACCGGCAACATGATGACGCCGTCTTTCCCTTGCCGCGTGATGAGCTGCGGCCCTTCTGTTCGAGCCAGACGGAACACTTCGCTAAATTTGGCCTTAGCGTCCTGAAGCTGCCACACCGATCGCCGGGGCAGCGCCTGAGTCTTTCCGCTTGGAGCTTCGGTTTTGATGCGGGCTGGTTCAGCCTTTGTCATAATATTGGCTCCTCATGACACTAGTCTGACTAGTTAGATTATGACTTAAACCGCCGCCGTAGTCAACCCGATCCACTGCGCCTCCATCGGATACGGGCACAGCGGCCGAGTGAGATCCACGGCGCCATTGGTCAGATGAGCGGCGATAACCTTGTCAGGCGCCGCGCCATGGTCCACCCCTTGATCCAGCGCGTCCAGCATGTTGAAGCTGGTTGCTCCCGGCCGCCGCCGCAATGCTGCCTCCCCGGCACCATGAACAGCCGCAAGAACTCGCGCGGAGCTCGCTTCGCAATCATTTTACGGAGTCAATCTGAGAAGAAATCTGGCCAGAAAGTGCCGCTTTCCACGAGGTGTAAACGCTTCGACTCAGGAACAAAACATCATGATGACGGCATCGTGCGCCGTCTACCGGAGAGGATTTGCGATCATGGGCAGCAGGGCCCAAACGGAACGATTACAGGTAAACCATTCCTCTACGGCGCGCTCGGCAGCCCGCACACAAAATTCTCCGCCTTATCGGTACTGCCCGATCCGGTCCACTGCGCCTCCATCGGATACGGGCACAGCGGCCGGGTGCGATCCACGGCGCCATTGGTCAGGTGCGCCGCGATAACCTTGTCCGGCGCCGCGCCATGATCCACCCACTGGTCTAGCGCGTCCAGCATGTTGAAGCTAGTCGCCCCCGGGCCGCCGCCGCAATGCTGCATCCCCGGCACCATGAACAGCCGGTAGAATTCGCGCGTATCACGCAGCCCATGATTACCGCCATGGCTCATCGCCTTCGCCACGCTCTCGTAATAGTTGACGCTGTTCAGCGGCGTAATATCCGGATCGCTCCAGCCGTGATAGTGAATCAGCTTCCCGCCGTGAGCCTTGAACGCGCTCAGGTCCGGATTCATTCCGTTGAACATGGCCCCCACCTTGGCGTCTGCGAAATCCACGTCGTTGTCCAGACCCGCCGTCGCGTCGAACTTAAACGTGCGGTAATCCCAATCCGGATTTTCGAACACCACGAACTTCAGGAACGGAATGCCGAGGTTGCCGTGCCCGCTCTTGCCCGGCCCGGTTCCGCTGACCCAGTTGGCCCATCCGCCCGGTCCCGCTTCGCCGCCCGGCATCAGTGGCGGATAAAGCTGCTCGCCGTCCGCCGTTCGCAGACCGGTCCACAGTTTCCTTACCGCGTCCACCTGCGCGCTGGTCAGGCACGTCTCCGCATCACCCTGCTTGCAGGCCAGCATCGCTGGATCGAAGTGGCACCGTCGCGGATCGTTCAGCACGCCGTCCTTGATTCCGTCCAGCGCATCGCAAGCATTGTTCACCGCGTCGGCGATCAGCGGTACTTTGCTGGCGGGAATATAGCCGTCTCCGGTCATGGCCAGCGCCACCCACAGATGCCCGCCGATATAATGATGAACCCAGTTATTGGCTGGATCGCCCGCAATGATACCGTCAAAATCGCGCGGATAGCGTTGCGCCTCCTGCATGGCCTGCTCGCCGCCGGCTGAGCAACCGCTGAAATACGAGCGGCCGGGCGCATTGCCGTAGAACGCCTCCAAGATCAGTTTGTCGGTCTCGGCCAACGAATGGATGGCGCGATGGGCGAAGTCCACCACGCGTTCCAGATGCCCCAGCGCCCAGCTTCCATCGTTGTTGCCGCCCTCGTGTCCTGTATCCGTGCTGCTGGTCGCGTAGCCTTGCCGTAAGGGGGCCACCATCGGTGCATAGCTGATCGATCCGGCCAGGCCGCCGTTACCCACGGTCAGAAATTTTCGATTCCATTGCGCCGGCATCCACAGCTCGAATTTAATCTCGGGTGCGATGACGCCCACGACGCGGCAGAAGTCGGGAACCTCGACGGTCGTATTCCGATTCCCAGTCGAAGGCAGCGTAAACGAGCCCGCCGGAACGGAGGTTGCAGAGTTGATCGTCAGGTCCGGCACGGATAGATTCTTAAGAGACTCGCACGGCTGCTGGGCCAGGGACGGAAGAGCGGCGATTAGCAGCGCCGCCAGCGCAAAAGGAAAGCGAGAGCTCACGATTTTAAGGCCTCCTCTGTCGGCTATCTGGCTAGCCATTTTCGCACGAATCGAAGCGGCAGCTCAGGAATGCGACCGCGCTCAGGAATGCGACCGCGCCACTCGGCTCGCCCATCGCGCTACCCTCGAAGAGCATGTCCGAAGCACTCCCGCTCGAGATCACGCCCCAGGACGTCAAACGCCGCGTCGAGGCAGGCGAGCGGCTCACGCTCATCGATGTACGCGAGCCTCCGGAGTTCCAAACCGCGCGTATAGCCGGCGCCGAGCTGATCCCAATGCGAACCGTCCCGGCCGAACTCCAGCGCCTGGATGCCGCCGCCGACGACTCCACGCTGGTGGTCTTTTGCCATCACGGCGTCCGCAGCCTCAACGTGGTGAACTGGCTGCGCCAGCAAGGCGTCGCAAGCTGCCAAAGCATGGCGGGCGGTATTGACCGCTGGAGTCTCGAGATCGATCCATCCGTCCCGCGCTACTCCTGACCCAGGTCGGATCGCCCGAGAGATTTTCCTCTGTCTCCGGCCACTACCTCCCTACAACCCTGGATTGCCGATGCGCGCGTTGGTGGTCATCATAGTCGCGCTCCTGCTTGCGGCCGCTTACTTAAAGGCCGAAGCGCCGCTTTATACGGCCCAAAGCATAGTTAACGCCGCCGATAACCAGTCCGGCGCTCTCGCTCCCAACACGCTCGCCACCATCTACGGCCAGAATCTCGCCAGCGGCACCCAGGCCCTCAGCCCCAATGACATCCAGGGCGGAACATTACCCACCATCTTCCCAGGCACCGGCGTTCACGTGGTCATAGGCAACCTGGTCGCGAACCTCATTTACGTCTCCCCAACCCAAATCAACTTCCTGGTGCCGCCGAACTTGATTCCAGCAACGTTGAACCTGCAGGTGGTGGTGGATGGCTGGGCCGGGCCGGCCATCCCCATCCAGCTCGCAGCCGCGGCGCCTGGACTCTTCCAACTGGACGCGCAGAACGTCATCGCCACCGAAGCCGATGGGGCGCTAATCACGCCTCAGGCGCCGGCCAAACCAGGCGACGTGATCGTACTTTACGCCACCGGCCTCGGCCAGACCACACCGCCGGTGGTGTACAGCCTGATTCCCAATGCGGCCGCTTCCATCATCGGGATTGCAAGCTTCACGGTTTCACTCGACGGTGTCGCCGTCGATCCCAGCGCCATCCTCTATGCCGGCGTCGCACCGGGTTTCGGCGGCCTCTACCAGATCAACTTGACGCTGCCCGCTTCGGTCGGCGCCAATCCGCAGATCTTGGTTGCCGCGGCGGGCTCGCTCAGTGCTGCCGGAGTGACCCTCCCGGTCCAGCCATGATTCGAAATCGGCTGTAATGCTAAACTGGACGTCTTGGCACGTCATCAATTCGCAGTCATCGCGCTATTGGGCATCGCGGTAGCCTCCATTTTCTGGGTTCTGCTGGATGTCGCGCGCGCATATTCGCACAGCTCCACATCCTATGGAGTGGAAAATTTCGAAAACCGCTTCGCCGACCTTCCCAAGGCCGCGACGCCCAAAACCGTCTTCGGCTATATTTCCGACAATCGCCCGGAGGACCCCAGCGACCAGGCTGAATTCTATCTGACTCAATACACGCTGGCGCCCGCCATCGTTGTTTCCACCATCAACGAGCGCGAGGTTGTCGCCAACATGCACTCAGCCAATCCCGACATGAAGCCCTTGCAGGCCCGGGGGTTCGTGCCGGTCAGGAATTTCGGCAACGGCATTTTCCTCTACCGCAACATCTCTGTCCGATGAGCTTGCTTTACCTGGTCCTGTTTTGCGCGGCGGGCTTCGGCCTGTTGCGATTTCTATTTCCCGGCCAACTTCGGCCGTCGTTGCATAGCGCGCTCAGCCTGTCGGTGGGCGCCGGAATCGGCCTGGGCATCGCCTCGTGTTTGTATTTCATCTGCCTGGCGTTGGCCGGACCGAAGCTGTGGCTGCTGGCCATCGTGGAAGGCGCCTTTGTCGTGGCTGCCATCGCCCTCGGCTGGCGCGCCCAGGCGGGCGGCACGGAGCTTACCTGGGCCGACGGGCCGCCGCCGGCGCGCTTTCTGACGGTACTCTTCGCCGCGGCCGCCGTGCTCGGCTTAGCGCTCTTCGTCATCTACTCGGCCACCAAACCGCACGGCGAATGGGATGCCTGGTCCATCTGGAATCTGCATGCCCGCTTCTTGTATCGCGGCGGCGAATTGTGGAAGAACGCGTTCTCCAGCCGCATCCTCTGGTCGCATCCGGATTACCCCGTGCTCCTGCCCGGCCTCATTTCGCTCAGCTGGACCCTGGCACGCGCCGAATCCACGCTGGCGCCGATTTCGATCGCCTTTCTCTTCACTTTCGCCACCGCCGGTCTGCTCATCGCCTCGCTGGGCGTCCTGCGCGGCCGCGTGCAGGCTTGCATCGCCGGAACCCTGCTACTGGGCACGGTCGTGTTCGTCCAGGTCGGCGCCATGCAGTACGCCGATGTCCCGCTAAGCTTCTATATTCTCGCCACTATCGTTTTGTTGTGCCTTCAGGATCGCCATCCGCAGGACTTGCGCTTCACCCTGCTCGCGGGACTCAGCGCGGGCTTTGCGGCTTGGACCAAAAACGAAGGCCTGATGTTTTTGATCGTCGTGATCCTGGCTCGCGCCATCGTGGTCCTGCGCTTCGGGGCACGCCCGGCCTTGGTTCGCCAGCTCGGCGCGATTGCGGCCGGTCTGGTGTTCCCGCTGGCGGTCGTCGCTTTCTTCAAGCTGCGCTTGTCGCCGCCCAACGACCTGGCTTCCACCCGCCCGGCCGACATGCTCAAGCACGCTACCGATTTTGGCCGTTGGATGACTGTACTCCAAGGCTTCGGCAAGGAGGCTTTTTTGTTCGGGCAGATGGCTGTCGAGGGCGAAGTGGTGCGCGGCTTCTTGATCCCCATTTCCCTGGTGCTGCTGTTGTACTGGTTCCTGGTGCGCTTTCGCGTCCACCAGCGCGACCGCTCCTCGGTGACCACCGCGGCCCTGGCGGTGGCATTGATGCTGGCGGGCGATTTCGCCATCTACGTTTTACTGCCGCGCGATGTCAACTGGCAGCTGAGCACGTCCTTGGACCGAATCTTCCTGCAACTTTGGCCGGCCGGGCTGTTTGCTTTCTTTATGGCAGCCAATGTGCCTCAGCTCGCAGCCAAGCCTGCGCCCGAGAAATCCAAGCCGGCGGCGCGCCGGGCGTCCAAGCCGCAACGCAAAACCGCGGAAGCCCGTTCAGCGCGCGGTTAGCATCGTGAAGAGAGCCCAACGCGAGCTGATGCGTCTGCGCCAGATCAAGACGTTGGACGAAGCCGCGGGCGCCTGGAAGGACCAGGACCATCCCGAGCTCAAACAAGGAGCAGCCAAGTGGGTGAAGCAGCTTCGCCGCGCATCTGAGGGCCGCTTTAAGAAAGTCGCTGCCCGCTGACATGCCGGCGCCGGTTCGGCTGAAACCAGCTTGAGCCGGGTTGCGTTTAAACTGAAGAAGGGGATTCTCATGTATTTGCGCATTGTGCCGGTTGCCTCGCTCGCGCTCGTTTGTACATTCAACCTCGCCGCGCAGGATCGGACGCCTCCGCCCGCTGACCCGGCGCCCGCCAGCACTGCCTCCGCGAAAGATCTGGGAACGAAACCCGCCCAGCCACCGGACGACTTCTTGATTCCCACCGGCACCAAGGTTCCGCTCAGCATGATCAATAGCGTTAGCACCAAAAACGCTAGCGAAGGCGACCGCATTTACCTCGAGACTGTGTTCCCGATTCTCGCCAAGGGCCGCATCGTGATTCCGCCCGGCAGCTATGTCGAGGGAACGGTCACCGAGATCAAACGCCCCGGCCGCGTGCATGGCCGCGGCGAGCTCTTCGTGCGCTTTGATTCGCTGACGCTGCCCAATGGCGTGACTCGCGATTTCCGCGCGCGCATTGGCGCCCTGGACGGCCGCGCCGCCGAGACCGTCGACAAGAACGAAGGCAAGATCAAGAGTGAAGGCGACAAGGCCGGCGACGTGAAAACCATCGGAGAAGCTGCCGGAGCTGGAGCTGGAGTAGGAGGCCTGGGTGGCGCGGTGGCCGGGCACCCGGTCATGGGCGCCGGTTTGGGCGCAGCCGCGGGCGCTACCGCCGGTCTCATGTATGTGCTGCTCTCCCGCGGACCGGACGCAGTCCTCGCCAAAGGCACAACTATGGATATGGTGCTGGACCGCCCGCTGCAATTCAACGCGTCGGAAATCGATTTCAAGAATGCACCACCGAATCCGGGCCACTTGAGCGATGGGCCGGGACCCGCGCCCAGCGTCAAATCGCAATCCTCGCACCGCTGGCCCTATTAGGCGAACAGCTTCTTCAAGGGGAGTTTGAAACCGGGCAATAATCGGGAAGTCAAAGTTTCGCCAACCTTGAGGGCGGTGTTCGGTAGAGTCGTTCCAGTCCAGATCTCGACTTCGCGCGAATCCGGATCCACCAGCCAGACCTCTTTTACTCCCGCTTCGAAGTACTGTTTCAGCTTGCGGTGAATCATGCGCGGCGTTTCAGATGGCGAAAGCACCTCCGCTGCGATCTCGGGAATGATCGGGATCACTTTCGCGCTTTTCAGTTCTTCATAGCGATCGCCTAGGATGACGGCGACATCCGGCGCTCTGCGAGTGTTGGGAGAAAGTGCATACAGATTCTCCGAGAGGAGAGCCTCGCCAATCGGATTTTTCTCGAAGTAAACGTACAGTTCACCAGATAGCTTGAAAAGCACGCGATTGTGCCGATACGCTGGCCGGGTCATCTCGATCAGCTCCCCTTCGTCGAGTTCGTAGCGCTTATCTTCCTCGAACGGGTAGTTGTCGAATTCCTCGGCTGTCAGCAGAGTCTTCGTGGCGCCCATGTCTTCAGTTTATACGTCTCAGAAAGTAGGTAGGCTCCAGCATGCCAGAGGGCGGATAGACGTCCTCACCCGCGTACTTGAAACCAAGCTTCCCAAGCACCCTCCGCGACGCCGCATTCTCCGGATGATGACCGGCGAACAAAGTTTCGAGCCCTAGCGATTCAAATGCAAACCGGATCACCGCCCGCGCAGCCTCTTCCGCCAGGCCGCGTCCCCAATACGCGCGGTGTAGATGAAATCCCAGTTCGTAAATCCCTTCATCCAAGCGATACGGTTGTAACCCGCCGCAACCTACGTGATCGCCAGTCTCGAGCAGGAAGATGGGCCAGTATTGCACGTTGTAGTCGCGCAGCAATCCAATGTGGCGCTCCAGCCTCTGGCGGATCTGCTCCTCTGTAAATGGCCCTCCCAGGAAGCGAGCCACTTGCGGATCTCCCCACAAACCTTGGGCCAGAGGCAAATCGCTGCTCAACCAATGACTGAATCCCAGCCGCTCGGTCTTCAAGAAGTACTCGCGCGCGCCACTCATGCACTCTTAAGCATACTGGAGCGTTTGACAGTTCTGAGATAATCGAAGTAGCGGCGGTTGGGCTGGCCGCCCTCCCTGTAAATCCCTTGGAAGAATCAATACTCATCCGTGGCGCGCGAGTCCACAATCTCAAGAACGTCTCGCTCGCCATTCCGCACAATCAACTGACTGTCGTCACCGGTGTGTCGGGCTCCGGCAAGTCTTCTCTGGTCTTTGACACCATCTACGCCGAAGGCCAGCGCCGCTACGTCGAATCGCTCTCGGCCTACGCGCGTCAGTTCCTGGAGCGCATGGAGAAGCCCGACGTGGACGAAATCGCGGGCATCGCCCCGCCCATCGCCATCCGGCAGAAGAACACCACGCGCAATCCACGATCCACCGTGGCGACCTCCACTGAGATTTACGACTTTCTACGGTTGCTCTACGCGCGCGTCGGACGCAGCTATTGCCCCAATTGTGGACGCGAGATCCAGCGCGACACTGTGGATCAAGTTGCGCAGGAAATGCTGCGGGAGGCGGCTGGATCCCGTTGGTACGCGCTATTTCCCGTGCGCCGCGCCGCAACCACCGAAGCTTTACGCGACCATCTGTTCGAGCTGCGCAAGAAGGGCTTCAATCGCCTCTATCAGAACGGCCGCGTCTTCGAATTCTCGACGCCCGAGTCGTTGTTGGACATCGATTTCAACCAGCCGCTCTTCGTCCTGGTGGACCGCTTCGTAATCTCCACCGATCTGCACCAGCGCCTGGTCGACACCACCGAGATCTGCTATCGCGAATCCGGTGAGGTGGTCTTCGAAGAAGCTACTCCGCAGAATCCGCCGCCTCTGGTTCGGCGTTTCAGCGAAAAATTCGCCTGCAAGCAGTGCAACATCGAGCTCGCGACGCCCGAGCCGGCGCTGTTCAGCTTCAACAATCCCATGGGCGCGTGCCCGCGCTGCCAGGGTTTCGGAAACACCATCGACTACGACGTCGATCTGGTGATCCCAGATCCGGGCCTGTCGCTCCAGCAAGGCGCCGTCGATCCGTGGACCAAGCCGCAATATTCCTGGTACGCCGGGCAGTTCAAAAAATCCTCGCGCGGCAAGGTGCGCTGGAATGTTCCTTATTGCGACCTCAGCGATGCCGAACAGGCCCTGGTGCGCGAAGGCATCCGCGATTTCTTCGCCGAGGTGGAAACCAAGAAATACAAAGTCCACGTGCGCGTGTTCCTCAGCCGCTATCGCGGCTACGCCGAATGCCCCGATTGCCGGGGTGCACGCCTCCGCAAGGAAGCGCTGTATGTGAAGGTGGCCGGCAAGACCATCGCCGAAGTCGTGAAACTCAACATCGCCCAGGCCTGCGGATTCTTTCAGGCGCTCGAGCTGACGCCGGAGGAGGCCGCCATCGGCGACAAGATCCTGGTCGAAGTTCGCCAGCGGCTGAAATTCCTGAATGACGTCGGGCTGGACTATCTCACGCTGGACCGGTTGTCGTCGACGCTTTCAGGCGGAGAAGCCCAGCGCATCCAGCTTGCAACCTGTCTGGGATCGCGCCTGGTTGGCGCTTGTTATGTATTGGACGAACCTTCCATCGGTCTGCACAGCCGCGACACCGGCCGGCTGATCCGCATCCTTGAAGAACTGCGCGACCTGGGGAACACGATTGTGGTGGTTGAGCACGATGCGGACCTGATGCGCGCCGCCGACCACATCGTCGACCTCGGCCCCGGCGCCGGTGAGCTCGGAGGCCGCGTGATCTTCGAAGGCTCCTACCGCAAGATCATGTCCGACGGCGACGCGTCGCTCACCTCGCGCTACCTGCGTGGCGATTTGCACGCCGCGCTCTCCTCCGCTCACCGCCGGGTGGATCCAAGGAAAACCCTGAAATTCCACGGAGCGCGTGCTCACAACTTAAAGGGCATCGACGTCACGATCCCGCTGGGCATGATGGTCGCGGTAACCGGAGTTTCAGGATCCGGCAAATCCACGCTGGTCCACGACGTCATCTATCAATCACTGCAGCAGCGGCTGCGCCAGCCTGCACCGGAGGGCTTCTGGGAGGAGATGCAGCAGAAAACCGAGAAGATCACCTGCCGCCGGGTCGAGCGCGCGGAGCTGCTCCGCGAGGTGATCCTGGTGGATCAGTCCCCCATCGGCCGCACGCCACGGTCGAATCCAGTTACGTACATCAAAGCGTTCGACCTGATCCGCGAAATCTTCGCCTCGACGCCGGATGCGCGGAAACGCGGTTACACGTCCGGTCACTTTTCGTTCAACATTCCCGGCGGCCGCTGCGAGAATTGCCAGGGCGACGGCACCGTGACCGTCGAGATGCAGTTTCTGGCCGATGTCGAGCTGGTGTGCGAAGAGTGCAAAGGCACGCGCTTCAAGAGCGCCATCCTGGACATTCGATATAAGGGACTGAACATCCACGAAGTGCTGCAACTGACCGTGAAGGAAGCGCTCTCGTTTTTCCACGATTCGCCGCGCCTGGTGAACCGGCTCAAGATCCTGTCCGATGTCGGGCTGGGTTATCTGAGGCTGGGTCAATCCGCAACGACACTGAGCGGCGGCGAAGCGCAGCGCGTGAAGCTGGCCGCACACCTGTCGCAAGCCACCTGCGCGGGTGCGCTGTACATTTTCGACGAACCCACCACCGGCCTGCATTTCGACGACATCGCCAAGCTGCTGGCCGCATTCAAGCGCCTGATCGAGAACGGCGGCAGCATCCTGATCATCGAACACAATCTGGATGTGATTCGCAGCGCGGACTGGGTGATCGACCTCGGCCCCGAAGGTGGCGAGCGCGGCGGCGAGATCGTAGCCGAGGGAACGCCCGAACAAATCGCAGCCGCGAGGAATTCCTATACCGGGCGATACTTGAAACAATACGCCGCGAATGCCGCGCGGTGATGGACGCGAACTCCTACGATCTGAGAGAAAATAGAGTTTGAAAGTATGTGGCCTACCGGCTTGCTCATTCTATTCCTGGCGTTTCAAAGCAATTTCTACGAACTTGGTATCAAGGCGCTCGATGACAAACGCTATGACGCCGCCGTAGACAATTTCACCAAAGCCGCTGCGGCCGATCCTAAGGACTTCACCGCGCTGTTCAACCTCGCGCTCGCCTACAGCTTGCAGGGCAAAGACGCCGAGGCCGTTCCGCAATACAAGAAAGCGCTCGAGCTAAAACCGGATTTGTATCAGGCCAATCTCAACGTGGCGGTCTCGCTGCTGCGGCTGAAACAAAATGCCGAAGCCGTGCCGTATCTAACGAGCGCGGTTGCCGAGAAACCCAGGGAATTTAGGCCCAATTACTATCTCGGCGCCGCATTGCTAGGCGCGGGCGATTTCGAAAAAGCCCAGCAGGCCTATGTGGCCGCGCTCGAAATCGATCCCAAATCGCCGGACGCCGAACTGGGCCTGGCGCACGCGCTCGAAAAGCTGAACCGGCTGAGCGAAGCGGCGTCACACTTTCAGAAGGCAGCCGGGTTGAATCCGGCCTATCGCAACGATCTGCTCGACCTGGCGGCGTTGTATGAGCAGCACAATCAGGCTCCGGAAGCGATGGCCATCTACCAGCAGTTTCCCGACAACTCCGGTGCGCAGGAGCATTTGGGTATCCTGCTGCTGGCCGCCGGACATGCGGCGGAAGCGATCCCGCACCTCGAGATTGCCGCTGCCAGATCTCCTACCACGGCCAATCGGGCCGCGCTCGCCACCAGCTATTTCAATACCAACCACTCCGATAAGGCCCTGCCGCTGGCGGAACAGTTACTCGCCGCCGAACCCAACAATTTCGACATTCTCATGCTGCACGGCCGCATTGTGCGCGATCAGCGCAAGTACCCGGAAGCCGCGCACGACTTTCGCCTCGCGGTTACCTTGAAACCGAACGAGCCCGAAGGCTGGAGCGAATTGGCCACTTCTCTCATGATGACTGACGATTACCAGGAAGCGGTAGATGCGCTCGACAAAGTCGCGGCGCTGCACGCCGAAAAGCCCGGGCACGTGTTCTTTCGAGCCTTGGCATTGGATAATATGCACGACAAGAGAGGCGCGCTCGCGGCATATCAGCGATTTCTAACCATGAGCAACGGACAAAGCCCCAATGAAGAGTTCAAGGCGCGCCAAAGAGCGAAACTCTTAGAGAGAGAGCTTAGGTAACGGTGATTCTCCTGCTGGCATTGTGGTTGGCATTCGGCGACATCGGCGCGGTGAAGTCGGAGCCCGATCTGGAGAAGCGGTCGGAACTGGCGCTCGCCAATGCCGACCGGGACCTGGAAGAGGCGCACCAGGCGTATTCCGGCGACGATCAAAAGGCCACACAAGCCGCGCTCAGCGAATTGACCGAATCGGTAGAGGTTTGCTACGACGCCTTGCAGCATGCCCGTACGCCGCCGCGCAAGAGCAAGTATTACAAACGCGCCGAACTGAAAGTAAGAGAGCTGATGCGGCGGCTCACCGGCTTCCGCGACGAGGTCGGCTTCGAGTCCCGGCAGCCCGTGGATGCAGCCTTGAAGAAGGTCTCGGACGTACACGATGAGCTGATCGCCGATATCATGAGCAAGAAGAAGTAGGATAGATATTAGAGGCATTTGATGCGGATTGGAATGGCGCGGATTGGAATGGTCGTAACGGTGTTGCTCGCCTCGGGGGCGTTCGCACAGGAGCGGGATTTCCTTACTGCCGACGAAATCGATCAGGTGAGGGATACACAAGAACCCAATCTCCGGCTGAAGCTGTACGTCCATTTCGCCAGGCAGCGGATCTCGGAAATCCAGCAATTCATGAGCAAAGAGAAGCCCGGCCGCTCGGCGCTGATTCATGACGCGCTGGACGAGTATTCGCAGATCATCGATGCCATCGACACCGTGGCTGACGACGCGCTGCGGCGCAAGGTGGCCATCGATGAAGGCATGAAGGCCGTGGCCTCCGCCGAGGGCGAGATGCTGGCCGTGCTCCAGAAGATCCAGGACTCCAATCCCAAGGATCTGGCGCGCTTCGATTTCGTGTTGAAAAACGCCATTGATACTACCTCCGATAGCAAAGAGCTTTCCGAAGAAGATCTGCATACGCGCGCCACGGAAGTGATCGCCGCGGAGAAAAAGCAAGAACAAGACCGGAAGGCGTTGAACAACGCCAGCGACAAACAAGAGAAGAAGTCCCTGGCCAAAACCGAAGGCGACGACAAGCCCAAGCGCAAGGCCCCGACGCTGTACAAGCCGGGCGAGAAGAAGCCGGACGACCAATAGACCGCCCGGCCGGTAACTACGCCGTTCGCATCAATTCCGATTTGTCGCTGCTGATGGCGGCCTGGGCCGCGGCCAGGCGCGCGATCGGGACGCGATAGGGCGAGCAGGAAACGTAATCCATCCCCACGCGGTAGCAGAACTCCACCGAACTTGGATCGCCGCCGTGCTCGCCGCAGATACCGATTTCCAGTTTCGGATTGGTGGCGCGGCCGAGCTTGACGGCTTGCTCGATCAGCTTGCCGACGCCCGGCTGGTCGATGGACTGGAAGGGGTCGGCGGTGAAGATTTTCAGCTCTTCGTATTTCTTCGAGAACTTGGTGTAATCGTCGCGTGACATGCCGAGCGTGGTTTGCGTGAGATCGTTGGTGCCGAAGCTGAAGAACTCGGCAACTTCTGCAATTTGGTTGGCGGTAAGTGCGCCGCGCGGGATCTCGATCATGGTGCCGATCATGTACTTCATGTTCTTCATGCCGGCTTTATCGAGCACTTCCTTGGCGACGCGCTCGACGATGTCTTTCTGCATGGCCAGCTCCTGCTTGAAACCTACCAGCGGGATCATGACTTCAGGGATCACCTTGACGCCCTTCTTGGCCACTTGGACCGCGGCTTCGAAAATGGCGCGGGCCTGCATTTCCGTGATCTCGGGGTGCACCACGCCCAGGCGGCAGCCGCGGAAGCCGAGCATCGGGTTGAACTCGTGCAGATCTTCGACGCGTTTCAACAGCAGCGGCAGCCGTTTCTTGAGCTCGCCTACCGGGATGCCGTAAGCTTCCGACATTTTCTTCTTCTCTTTCCCCGAGGCGTGCGGCAGCACGGCGAGATCGACCATCAGGTTTTCGCGCTTTGGCAGGAACTCGTGCAGCGGCGGATCGAGCGTGCGAATGATTACCGGGTAGCCGTTCATGGCTTCAAACAGACCCACGAAATCCTTGCGCTGCATGGGCAGCAGTTTTTCCAGCGCCTTCTTGCGGGTCTTTTCGTCTTCGGCCAGGATCATGGCCTGCATGTACGGGATGCGGTCGGAGGCGAAGAACATGTGCTCGGTGCGGCACAGGCCGATGCCTTCGGCGCCGAACTCGCTGGCGGCCTTGGCGTCTCGAGGGATGTCGGCGTTGGCGCGGACGCCGAAGTCGCCGCGGAAGGTGTCGGCCCACTTCATGAACTCGACGAATATCGGCGAGTGCGGATCGGGCTCTTTGGTCTTGGCCTGGCCGAGATAGACTTCGGCGGTGGTTCCATCGAAGGAGATCCAATCGCCTTCCTTGACCGTGATGGTTTTGGCGCCGGCCGTGACTGTGAATTGATTTTTGTGCTCGTCTATGTTGAGGGCGCCTGCACCGACGACGCAGGGCAGGCCCATACCGCGAGCGACGACGGCGGCGTGGCTCGATTTTCCGCCGACCGCAGTGAGGATGCCTTCGGCGACTTCCATTCCGTGGATGTCATCGGGCGTGGTTTCTTTACGGACCAGGATGACCGGGCCGTTGGCCGCCTTCACGACCGCTTCCTCGGCGGTGAAAACCGCGCGACCCACGGCTGCGCCGGGCGAGGCGTCGATGCCGGTGGCGAGTTTGGTGAGCGATTTGAGCGAGGCCGGATCAAACAGCGGATGCAGCAGTTGATCGAGCTGATTGGGAGCGACGCGTAGCACTGCCTCGCGTTTGTCGATGAGACCTTCCTTGACCAGTTCGACCGCGACGCGTACCGCCGCCATGCCGGTGCGCTTGCCGTTGCGGGTTTGCAGCATGTAGAGCTTGCCATGCTCGATGGTGAACTCGAAATCCTGCATGTCGCGATAGTGTTTTTCGAGATTGGTTGTGATATCGCGGAGCTGGCGATAGGCGTCCGGCATGATCTTTTCCAGATCGGCGATGGGGTGCGGCGTGCGAATGCCGGCCACCACGTCCTCGCCTTGCGCGTTGAGCAGGAACTCGCCCCAGAAGACCTTTTCTCCAGTGGCTGGATTGCGGGTGAAGCCGACGCCGGTGCCGGAATCGTCGCCAACATTGCCGAAGACCATGGTCTGGACGGTGGCGGCGGTGCCGAGATCGTCCGGGATCTTTTCCATGCGCCGATAGTTGGCCGCGTTCTTGCCCCACCAGGACCGGAACACGGCGGCGACGGCCATGGATAGCTGTTGGCGCGTGTCCTGCGGGAACGGTTTTCCGGTAACTTTCTTGACCAGCTTTCTATAATCGTCGAGGATCGCTCTCAGATCGTCGGCTTTGAGATCGGTGTCGAGTTTAGCCTTGGCTTTTTTCTTGCGCTGATCGAAGATTTCGTCGAACTTCCTCATGTCGATGTCGAGGGCGACCTCGCCGAACATCTGGATGAAGCGGCGGTAGCAATCGTAGGCAAAGCGGGGATTAGCACTTGCGCGCGCCAGGCCTTCGACCGTTTCATCGTTGAGGCCAAGGTTGAGGATGGTGTTCATCATGCCCGGCATGGAGAACTTGGCTCCGGAGCGAACGCTGCAGAGCAGGGGATTGGACGCGTCGCCGAGCTTCTTGCCGATCTGCTGCTCGAGTTGGGCGAGCGCGCTGGCAATCTCCTGTTCGATCTCGTCGGGGATGCGGTTCTTGTTCTTGAAATAAATGTTGCAGACTTCGGTGGAGATGGTGAAGCCAGGGGGGACGGGCACGCCAGCCCGGCTCATCTCGGCCAGGCCAGCGCCCTTGCCGCCGAGAACGTCTTTCATGGTGCCGTCGCCGTCGGCCTTGCCGTTGCCGAAGGAGAAAACGTGGTTTTTCATGGGGTCTATTCCTTGTTCTCTGAGACGATCTCCGAAAAATCGGCGATCGTGGAAAATTCCTGCAAAAGGCTATGCAGTAATGCGAGACGGTTTCGCCGGACGGTTGGGTCCGGCGCGTTAACAAGAACTTTATCGAAGAAAAGGTCCACTTTGGGGCGGAGCGGGCCGATGCGGGATTCGAGCGGCTGGCCGGCGGAGCGGTTAATTTCAGCGTGCAGATCTTTTTCGGGGCCCGGTTCCAGGAGGTCTTCGCGGAAGGCTGCGCCGTCGGTGTAGTTGGCCTGCCTGAGGATGTTTTTGATGCGCTTGAAGCTGGCGGCGATGGGTTCGAAATCGGGCGTAGTGCGGACGGCCTGGACGCGCTTGAGGCGGGATTCGAGATCGAGCAAGTCCTGCCAGCCGGCGGCCATGCAGGCGCGGGCGACGTCGTAGGCGAAGTTGCGGACATCGCGGAAATAATATTCGATGCGGTCGCGCATGAATTCGGACAGGTCCTCGCCCATGCCGGGGAAATCGAACTTGACTTGGCCTTCGACCACGATGCGGACGACGCCTTGAGCGGCGCGGCGGAGGGCGAATGGGTCGCGCGAGCCGCTGGGGATCAGGCCGACATCGAAGCAAGAGCGGAGCGTGTCCCATTTGTCCGCCAGACTGAGGAGCCGGCCGTCGGCGGTGGATGGGATGTCGCCTTCCATGCTGGGCGGTTTGTAATGGTCGTAGATGGCGCGCCAGACGGGCTCGGGCTCGCCCTGGGCTTTGGCATAGAGGCCGCCGACGATGCCCTGGAGGTCGGTGAATTCTTTCACCATGTCGGTGGTGAGGTCAGTCTTCGATAACAGGGCGGCGCGCTGGGCATTCTTGCTGCCTCCTAGCTCGGCCACCAGGTGGACCATGCGCTGCGTCTTTTCGAAATACGAACCCACCTTGGCCTGGAACGTGACGTTCTTCAGGTCGGGCAGGCGGGCTTCGAGCTTCTTCTTTTGATCCTGTTGCCAGAAGAAGCGGGCGTCGTTGAAGCGGGCGCGCAGGACGCGCTCGTTGCCGTGGCGAACCAGGCCGTCCGGGTCGGCGTTGGTGTTCATCACGGCGATAAAGTACGGGGCGAGGCTACCCTTGCTATCCTCAACGGAAAAATACTTTTGATGATGGCGCATCACCGTGATCAGGACCTCGCTGGGAAGTTCCAGATATTGGGAATCGAAGCCACCCAGGATGGGGGTGGGGAATTCGGTGATGTAGGTGAGGGTGTGAAGCAGGTCGGGGTCGGGCTTGACGCGCAGAGCTTTTCCGGCGAGGAGCCCGGCGATTTCGGTCTCGATCTTTTCGCGGCGCTTTTCCGAGGAGAGGAGGACACCATTGGTGCGCAACTGTTCGTCGAAGTCGCCGTGGGTGACGAGGATCGAACTTTTTCCGAGCAGTCTGTGACCGGCGGTGGTGTCGCCGGAGTGGACGCCGCCGATTTCGAAGGGGATCACCGAGTTGTCCAGGAGGGCGACCAGCCAGCGGATGGGGCGGATGAAGCGTTCCGAGCCTTTCCCGTTCCAATACATGGTCTTAGGCCACTGGATCTTAAGGATCAGATTGGGCAGCTCGCGCGCCAGGATCGCGGCCGTGGCCTGGCCGTGGGTTCGTTTTGTCAAAAAATAGTACTCGCCTTTGGGCGTCGTTTGGACGATCAATTGGTCAGGGGTTGAGCCCAGCTTTTTGGCGAACCCGGCAGCGGCGTTGGGACCGGCTGATTTCGGCGGGCCAGGGACCAAGTCCTCCGTGTCGGGTTGGCGTTCGATTAAGCCGTAGGCCTTGAGCACGAGACGGCGCGGCGTCGCGTCGGCGGACTTGAGCTTTCCACGCACGCTGTGCTGGTCGAGCAAAGCTTGAAACATGTCCTGCAACTGATTCAGGGCAGGGACGATCATCCAATCTGGAATCTCTTCTGTTCCTATCTCGAGCAGGAAGGGGAGGCTCACGCGACCACCTCGCCGAGGGGTGCGGTGGGATCAGCGGGCGGTCCGGGTTTGACAGGCGGATGCGGCGCAGTGGTGGCGGACTCGTTGGTTGCTGCGGCCTCTGGTGGGTTCGTTTGTGCAATCCAGGCCTTGGCGACGCCCAGGGCAAGTTTGCGGACGCGGGCGATCACGCCGACGCGCTCGGTGACGCTGATTGCGCCGCGTGAGTCCAGCAGATTAAAGATGTGGGAACACTTGAGGACCTGGTCGTAAGCCGGTAGGACGACGTCGGTTGTCGCGAGCAGGCGCTGGCATTCCCTCTCGTGCAGGTCGAAGAGCTGCCAAAGCATTTGGACATCGGCGAGCTCGAAGTTGTATTTCGAGAACTGGCGCTCCTCTTCGAATCGGACCTGGCCGTACTTAGTGAAGGAGGTCCACTGAATGTCGTAGACGCTGTCGACGTTCTGGAGGAAGGCGCAGAGGCGTTCGAGCCCATAGGTCAGCTCGGCGGGGACCAGGTCGAGATCGAAGCCGCCGCACTGCTGGAAGTAGGTGAACTGGGTGATCTCGAGGCCGTCCAGCATGACCTGCCATCCGATACCCCAGGCCCCGAGTGTTGGGGCTTCCCAGTTGTCCTCTTCGAACTTGATGTCGTGCTTGGCGAGGTCGATGCCGATGGCTTTGAGGCTGCCGAGGTATTGGTCGATGACGTCGGCGGGAGAGGGCTTGAGGATGACCTGTAGCTGCTGGTGCTTGTAGAGGCGGTTGGGATTTTCGCCGTAGCGGCCGTCGGCGGGGCGGCGGCTGGGCTGGACGTAGGCGACGCGATAGGGGTCCGGGCCAAGGACGCGGAGGAATGTTTCGGGGGCCATGGTGCCGGCGCCGACTTCGACGTCGTAGGGTTCCTGGATGATGCAGCCGCGGTCGGACCAATATTTTTTGAGGGCGAAGACGGTGTCCTGGAAGGTGGGGGTGGTCATAGGGCTCGCGGGCGGACGGGCGGCGTCGTTGAGAGATGGCGGTTGCTTTCGATGCTTTTTGTCGGCGACATTCCGTCCAGCGTGATGCTAGATTGAACTGCGAGCAAACCAGCTCGCAGGAATCCGGGAAACCGGGTTCGGTTCTACTTCTGATGATACGACAGGAGGGTATGGGAGTATTGAGAAAGGCTGCCTGGATGCAGCTCGAATCGATGTTATTTTGATCGCTACGAAAACATGGCTTCGCCACATGCTGGAACCTGCAGCGACGTCCCCGTGGGATTCCTTCAAGTGGCACGATAAGCGTTCGAAGATCAAACAAGTTGCGAATGGTTTTAAGATAGCCGCGGGCTGGATCGCGGGATTCCTTGTCATGGTTGCGGTGTTCGGCGGTCTAGTACGCGTGTCTGAACATCATTCGGGCCAGGGTATTCGTGCGGTTGGGGTTTCCTGGCTAGCGCTGTTAGTTGCGGCGGTCGTCATGATAACGACCGCCAATCGTTGGGCACCCTGGGTTACGGGCTTTTTCTTCGGACCAGGCGTTGGGAAGCTCCTCATAGCTCTCGCCATCGAAGACAGTTCGTATTATTCTGCGCATTCGATAACGCGACTGCGAGTAGCGGAGTTCCTGTTGTACGCCTTGGTCGTCATAATACTAACCGAAAGGTTTT
>DATJWJ010000263.1:0-91056 GCA_035501355.1 Bryobacteraceae bacterium
AGGGCCTGCCGCGCGGTATGGAATTGGCCCAAGTCACCCAGGCCTTGCAGCGCGTCGAGGGTGTGCTCGACGTCCACGACTTGCATATCTGGAGCCTGGGATCAAGCGCGCATGCATTGAGCTGCCATGTTCTGATTCAGGACATGCCGCCTTCGGAGAGCAATTCGATCCTTCAGCGGATCAACGATCTGCTTTGCAAGTTTCATATTCATCACACGACTATTCAGTTTGAACACACCAACTGCGCGCTATCGGAGACGCCCTGCTCGCTGTTGGTGACCGCGCATCAGCACGAGCACGAGTCCTGACCGGATGGCTTACGCTTATTTACGCGCGCTCTGTAACATCCTTTAAGGGGCCGCCATCATAAGACTGGGATTAGAATCCTTAAGGAGAGCAAATGAAGATTAAGATTTATTTGTGTTTATTGGCCTGCTTGGGCGCCTTGACCGTGTGGGCGGCAGACCCGTCCGGCAAATGGACATATGAGACCGAGGGGCGCAGGGGTCCCCAGACCGTAACGCTGACACTGAAAGCTTCCGGCGACACGCTGACTGGCTCGATCTCGGGCGGACGCGGCGGACCGGTGGATATTTCCGACGGCAAAGTCAGCGGCGATGACATTTCGTTCAGCGTGGTGCGGGAATTCAACGGAAATCAGTTCACCACGAAATATACAGGCAAAGTCTCCGGAGACACGATCAACCTGACCATCGAAGGGCCGCGCGGCGGGCCGCAGACGGTGACTGCCAAAAAATCAAGCTAACTGTAGCCACTCTTTAGTACGCCTTCTGAGCGCGGCCGTGCTGAGCGGCTCAGGATAAAGATCGCCGATCACTGCCAGCGAGTCGGCGCCGGCTTCGATGACCGGGCGCGCCGTTTCACGTGTAATGCCTCCGATGGCGACCAGTGGTTTTTTCGTGATCCCGCGAAGCCTGCGAAGCTCCGCCAGTCCTACCACCGGATCGGGATTCTGTTTGGATCCGGTGGCGAAGATTGGGCCGATGGCGAGATAATCAACCGGCTCCGCGTCACCGGCGCGAAGCTGCTCGTGGTTGTGCGTCGAGAAGCCGATGATGCCTGGGGAGGCGAGCACCTGTCTGGCATCCGCCGGCGCCAGATCGTCCTGGCCGAGATGCAGCGCGGCGCCGAGCAGAGCCGCTAAGTCCGCGCGATCGTTCAGCACGAAGAGAGCGTTCGCGGCACGGCACAACTCGGCCACACGCTGCGCATCTTCGAACACGGCGCGGGAGAAAAACTGCTTGTGGCGGAATTGCAGGATGCGCGCGCCCGCATCCAGGATTGCCTGGGCGGCCGCGCTGGCGCTCAGGCCGTGTTTCGCCAACAGGGATGTGTCGAGCACCGGATAAAACGCCGGCAGGCGGAAGCCGTTCATGCAGCGCTCCCGCGCGCGGCCAGCGCCAAAGCGCCGTAGAGCACGCTGTCGTCGCCGAGCGCGGCCGGAACCACGTCGATGCGCGCGCGCGACCAGGCCGTGATCTGCCTCCGCAGTTCCGTGCGCAACGGCACGAAAAGCGCGTCACCCGCCTTGCTGATGCCGCCGCCGATCACGATGCGCGCTGGGTTCAGCAGCATGATCGCGGCTTTCAATCCCAGCGCCAGATCCACGACATATCGGGCTACGAAGGCCGGATCCCGCAGCAGCTCATGCGCCGGACGTCCGTGATCGCGCTCCAGCCACAGCCCGCAGCACAGCCGCTCGAGACAGCCCCGCGCTCCGCACAAGCACTCGGGTCCGTCCGGGCGGATGGTGAGATGTCCGATTTCGCCCGCGTAAGAATCGGCGCCGCGATAAACGGTTTCACCTTCCGGGATCAGCCCGCCGCCGATGCCGGTCGAAAGCGTCATGTAGAACAGCGGCCGGTAGCCGCGCCCAGCGCCATAAACCGCCTCACCCAGAGCGCCCAGGTTGGCGTCATTGTCCATGACCGCTCGCACGCCGGTTAGTTTTTCGGCCTCGCCCGCCAGATCGAAATTGTCCCATCCAGGGACGTGCGTGGAGCGGACCACGCGCTGCGCGGGGAAGTCTACCGGACCCCCGAATCCAATGCCGCAGCGGTCGATCCGAACTTTCCAGTTCTTCCAGATCTCGCCGATTCGATCCAGCATCGCGCTTGGACCGCCGGCCCGGTCCGTGTTCCCACCCGCGCGCTCGATCATCCGCCGCTCTTCAAAGAGCGCGACGGCGAACTTGGTGCCGCCGATATCGATCGCTAGAGTGGTCATCGAGCGGCGGCGTGCGGTTCAAGCCTGGAACAGCGACGAAATCAGCTCTTCGCGGCACAGGAAATTGGGCACGATGTAATCGGCGCCCACGCCGATCAGCCGCTCGCGTTTCCATTGGTCCACGCGCGTACAGGCCGGCTCTTCGCTGGCCACGCCCACCGCTACGCCGCCGATTTTCTTGACTTCCTCGATCTCGACATAGCCGTCGCCGAAGACCAGAAAATGGTGCCCTTGAAATTCAGCCGACGAAAGAATGCGCTGGATCAAGATGGCCTTCGAAAAACTCTTGTAGTCGTCCAATGCGCCGTAGACGCCGCCTTCGAAATACTGGGTTACGCCCAGCAGCCGCGCCTCCTCCTTCATGAAGACCTCGTCGGTCCCGCTCGCCAGGTACATCTTGAGGCCGCGGTCCTTCAGCTGTTCGAGCAGGGCGCGGGACCCGGGCACCAGGTAGTCCTCCGGATCGGCCTGGCCTTGCTCGAGCGCGTCGACGCGGCTCTTGATTTTTTCCCACAGCCGGTCCAGGTACATTTGCTTGTAGACCAGGGGCGCCAGCGGGCGTCCGCCGCGCGACTCGACGGCTTCCGCCAGCGCCATCATTTGGTAGATGGTTTCCTTGCCGGTCAAGCGCCAGACGAAATCCTCGACCACGGATTTCAGTTGTTCGTCGGTTTCTCCGGTTTTCAACCCGGCCAGGATCTCCACCATCATCGGGACCATCACGTTCATCCAGCCGGAGCGGATCAAGGAGAGAGTCCCATCGAAATCGAACAGTACCACTCGGGCGTCGCGGGCCGAAGCGCCCGGCCTGATGTTTTCGAGCATTCTTTTCCATTGTAGGGGCTGGAAGAAGCGGATGGCCGCGTGTCGGGGACGGACGAATCGAGCCGCCGGTTGCGCTCAGGCGGCCGGCACCTGGCTGGCACTGATGACGCGCTGGATGGTCTCAAAGAGCGCTGCAATGTCGATCGGCTTAGTAACCACGGCGTCCATTCCGTGCGCTATACATTGCTCGTGCTGCGCGCTGGAGGCGTGCGCGGTTACCGCGACGATGGGCGTTCGCTCGAGCGAGTGCTCACGCTCCCAGTCGCGGATCAAGGTGGAAGCCTCCAGCCCATCCACCTCCGGCATTTGCACATCCATCAGGATCAGATCGAAGCGATTGGTCAGAAACGCCTGGTAGGCTTGTTGGCCGGTGCTGGCCACGGTGACGGTCCAACCTTTGCGGCTCAGTATACCTGCCGCCACCTTCTGGTTAATCGGGTTGTCTTCCGCAACCAGCACGTGCAGCTTGGCTGGCGTCGAGGTTGGTACGGTAGCTCGCAGTTCCAAGCTGGATTCACCCGCTGGAGCTGCCGCCAGAGGCAGCACGACGGAGAACAAACTGCCATTTCCAGGTTCGCTCTGGGCCGTAATCTGCCCGCCCATCAGGCCCACCAGACGCTTGGTAATGGTGAGGCCCAGGCCGCTGCCCCCGAATCGGCGAGTGTGCGAGCCGTCGGCCTGAGTGAAGGCTTCGAAAATCACCCCCAGCTTGTCCTGCGGGATGCCGATTCCAGTGTCCCGGACATCAAACCGCAGTGTACCGGGCGCGGGCATTGAAACGGCCACGCGAATTTCGCCGTCCGGTGTAAACTTCACCGCGTTTCCAGTCAGGTTGATCAATACCTGCCGGAGCCGGATGGGGTCTCCCAGCACCCTTTCCGGACAATCCGCGGCTACGTTTACGGTCAGGCTGAGGCGCTTTTCCCGAATCGCTGGGTCAAAGATCCATAGACACTCGCGCAGCATGTCGCGGAGGTTGAAGGGCACCGATTCGATCTTCAACTTGCCCGCCTCCACGCGCGACAGGTCCAGGATGTCATTGAGAATGGCGGTCAATGACATGGCTGAGTTCCGGGCCAGCTGCAACTGCTCGCGCGCTTCTGGATCCTCGCAACGATCCAGCGCCAGTGTGATCATGCCGGTTACTCCATTGAGAGGCGTGCGAATCTCATGGCTCATGTTGGCCAGGAATTCGCCTTTCAGGCGCACCGCCTCCTCGGCCTTGTTCTTGGCTTGCCGCAGCTCCCGGTTCACCAGGCTTCGTTGTACAACTTCCTGCTCCAAACGCCGCCGCTGTTCGGCTAGCTGCGCATCCCGCCGCACGATTTCGTCCACCATGGTGTTAAAGGAGCTGGCCAGAACGCCCACTTCATCGCCGGACTCGACTGGAACGCGATGGCCAAAATTATGCGATTCGGCCATCTGTTGGGCAGTCCTGGCAATCGCCAGGATCGGACGCGCCACGTGGTACTGAAGAATGGCTACCAGGATGGCAGCCATTAAGAGCTTGAGTACCACGATCAATCCGGCGCCCCGGAGATATTGGTACAGAACGGCCGCTACCGAAGGCAGATTCGCCGCCAGCTGTATGGTGCCAACGCGCTCACCGGCGGCCGTGATGGGCCGCGAAATTACGATGGCCTGCGAGTTCATTCGGATGCCGTCCACACCTTGGGGGCCACACCGCTCGGCTGGTGCGCGACGAAAGGCCGCGAAGCACGCACCGTCGGCGGTATAAAGAACCGCCTCCCGGATACGGCCGTCGCTGCGCAGGGAGGCGAGAATTTCGGCGGCGGCTTTGGCGTCGTTGAGTGTCACCGCCGGTCCAACTTGATCGCCCACCACGCTTGCCAGCGCGGTCACCTCCACCGTGGTCTGTTCCCAAAAGCGCTTCAGATCCCAGTATGTAAACGCGGCTGCGGCGATGATCGCAGTCAGTAAGCTGCCCACGCTGGTAATTGTGATCAGCTTGCGCCGCAGAGAGGATGATTGCGTCATGTGCGATCGCCCTTTTTGCGGTTCCGGATCTGGCCGAAACGCAGCAGCCGGGAACTGATGTTGAGGCCGCTGTGCTCCAGAGCGTCCAGGCTCACCTCAAAGGCCATGCGGCCGTCGAGCACGAACAAGTTCACCGCTCCGCCCCAGTCCAGGAAATCCCGGGTTTCGCCAATGGTCAGCACGCGGGCCAGCGTGGGCGTCTGCAGCGCGGCTTTGATATCCAGGCTTTTGTCGGTGGTGAAGTAGATCACCTGGCAGGAGTGCTGCTCGACGGCGCTCTTCAACTCGACCACCTGAACCGGGTGAGCGTTGACCGGCTTGCCGTCCAGGCTGCGACGCAACACCTCAGCAAAGGCCGGATGGCCGAGCACCCCTACGGTGAGGGGCGCGGCCGCCGGCAGGGTTTGATTCCATTCGGTATACCGCAGGAAGCTCAACACCACGGCCGCCTTCAATTCATCTTCCGGCTGGTCGGCGGCCTGCGCGCACGACCCAGCCAGTGCCGCCATTGCCAGCCAGGCCAGCATCGGTGCTGATTTAGAGGAGAGCATGGCGCTCCGTCGTTTGGTCCTAAAACCTCTGCACCCACCGCACTAGAAACGTCCGCCTGGTGGGAATGGACACGAAAGGAGATTGCGCGTAGGTTTCGACTATCTCTCTGCCGGTCAAGTCTTGCATGCTGAAACTGAACTCCGTATCTCGAGTGGGCCGCCAGCCCAAACGCGCGTCGAATAACACGGCTCCTGGAAGATCCCACACCGTATTTCTGGATTGGGCGCGCGCTGTCAAATCCAATTGCAAATGGCGCGAGAGGTCATACTGGCTCCGAAGCGCTCCCTGATGACGGTAGCCGGAGGTGATCAGCATCCACATGTGGTTGGGTGGCAACAGCGCGGTTTCATCCAGATAAGAGTAGGACGGACGAAGCCGCCAGACGGGCGTGAGCTGCCAGGTCGCGGATGCTTCAGCGCCATAAGAGTGGGCCGTCCCGGCGTTCACGGCCACGAGATTCATCAGGAACTCGGGCACCCCGTCCACCATCTGCACCTGAAGAGTTTGCGGTATTGCTAGCGCGACCAGAGAGGTGTAATAGCTCCAGAACGTTGCGAAATCCGCGGACCAGCGCTGGCCCGATTGAAACCGGTATCCGAGCTCCAGGCTGTTTTCGACCTCTGGCCGCATGAGTTTTGATCCGAGCATCTGTTCCTCAATGGGCAGCACTCCTCCCAGCATGAAGTCGCCCTCCTCGCACGTCAGATCCCGATCCAAACGGCTGGGCACGCGGACGGCGCGCGACGCAGCCGCCCACAGCGACTGCCGCGTGCTGGGAGTATATAGAAGACGTACACTCGGCTGGAAATCGAAGCGGGTATAAGAGGTGTAGTCGACTCGTATGCCTGCCGACGCCAGGAGCCGGTTGGGGATTAGTTGCAGCTCGTCCCGCAGCACGGCGTCGGCCAGGTAATACCGGTCGCTGGCAGGTTGAAAGCCGGCGAAACCCACGCTGTAAGTAGAATCCCAATAATGCTGAAAGCCGCCACCCCAATACAGTTCATTGCGGTCGGAAGTCTGCAGCCGCTTCTGAAAGTCGATGGTCAGGTTGTTTCGATTGCCTCCCAGGAATGGGTAGTCGATTTGGTTTTTGTCGAAGGTGAATTGCAGATTGGACTCGTTGCCGGCCGAATTGGTACGAGTCCAGCGGGCCTCGACGAAGCCTCCCGACCCGGATGTGGACGCCTTCTCGAAGTCCATCGTCTCGCCAATGAGCAGCGGGTAGCCCACTGCGTCCTGCCGCCCCAGCGTGAATACGTCCCCCTCCACCGTGAGTTGGTCTTTACCAGACAATTGTCCGTCCACGCGGAAACCCAGGCGTGCCGACTGGGTGTTCAGGTCCGTGATCGGACCTGGATTGGTATACAGCACCCCGGGTATCTGGCCGTAAGATCCCCTCGAAGAGTCGGCCGGATTCTGATCCTTCAGCTTGGTCCAGACCTGGTAGGCGAAACGCTCGCTCGGCTCCGCGCCCCAGCGCGCCAAAACCGAACCGTACACATCGTTTCCGGCGCCGACGCTGAGCAGGCCTCCCTGCGTGTCCCGCGCTTTCTTGGTTATGATGTTGATCACTCCGTTCACCGCATTCGGCCCCCACATTACGGCGCCCGGGCCGCGGACAATCTCAATGCGCTCGATGTTCTCCAGCGGCACGTCGATCATGTCCCACAGCACACCCGAAAATAGGGGCGTATAAACTGGGCGGCCGTCGATCATCACCAGCATCTTGTCGGAAAAGAGCCGGGCGAATCCGCGCGCCGAGATGGACCACATCCGTCCATCCACCTGTTGCACGGTGAGCCCCGGCACTCCCTCCAGCGCTTCCGGAATCGAGGTCGCTCCCGACCGCCGGATGTCCTCCGCTGTCAGGACGTAGATGGCCGCGGGAGCCTTGGAAAGCTCCTGGGCTTTACGGCCCACCGAGGTTACCTCGAGCTGAAACAGGTCGTCTACGCTGAGATTGGTCAGATCGTCGGTGGGAGCTCCCACCCGTTGCGCTGAAACAATCCCGGCCGACCCCAGGGCCAGAGAAATGAGGAGCCGCGTCTTCACATAACCCTCATCGGCCGGCAGGCTTGTCTTTTGACTCGCTAGGGGCTTTCGAGGCTCCCTACTTGCGGCTCCTGATTTGCCCAAAACGCAGCAGCCGCGAGCTGATGCTGACACCGCTGCGCTCCAGAGCGTCCAAGCTCACTTCAAAGGCCATGTGCCCGTGGAACACGAACAGGTTAATCGCTCCGCCCCAGTCCAGGAAGTCTCGGGTTTCACCAATGGTCAGCACGCGGGCCAGCGCCGGGCTTTCGAGCGCGGCCTTGATTTCCGGGTTGTTGTCGCCGGCGAAGTATATTACCTGGCAGGCGTGCTGCAGAGCGGCGCTCTTCAGTTCGACCACCTGAACAGGGTGACCATTGGCCGATTTGCCCTCCATGCTGTGGCGCAAGACGCCGGCGAATTCCCCGCGCCCCACCACTCCCACCGTGAGCGTGGCGTTGGCTGGCAGAGCCTGGTCCCATTCGCCGTACCTCAGGAAGCTGAGCACCACCGCCGCCTTCAATTCGTCTTCCGGCTCTTCGGCCAGCGAGCCGACCGGAGCCAACGCCGCGATTGCCAGCGAGGCGAGCAGCCGTGTTGATGTAGTGGCGAGCATTACGCTCCGTCGTCTGCGCTAAAACCTCTGTACCAACCGCACTAGAAACGTTCGCCGCGTGGGAATGGACGCGAAGGGAGATTGCGTGTACGCCTCCACCACTTCTCTGCCGGTCAAGTCCTGCATGCTGAAGCTGAACTCCGTATCGCGCGAGGGCTGCCAGCCCACCCGCGCATCGAACAACACTGTGCCTGGGAGATCCCACACCGCGTTTCTGGAATGGACGCGCGCCGTCAAATCCAATTGCCAATGGCGCGAGAGGTCGTACTGGCTGCGGATCGCTCCCTGGTGGCGGTAACCGGAGGTGTCCAGCATCCAGATATGGTCGGGCGGCAGCCGCGCGGCTACATCCAAGTACGAATAGGAGGGCCGAAGCCGCCAGGCCGGCGTGAGCTGCCAGGTCGCGGATGCTTCGCCGCCATAGGAGCGAGCCGTCGCGGCGTTGGTGGCGATAAAGCTCATGGCCAGCTCGGGAACTCCGTCGACCATCTGCACCTGAAGATGTTGCGGCATGGCAAGCGAGGCCAGAGAGGTGTAATAGCTCCAGAAAGTCGCAAAATCCGCCGACCAGCGCTGGCCCGATTGAAACCGGTATCCGAGCTCCAGGCTGTTTTCAACCTCCGGCTGCATGGATTCCGATCCCTGTACCTGTTCGCGGATCGGCAACTGTCCCAGCATGAGATCTCCCACATAGAACGTGAGATCGCGATCCACTCGGCTGGGGACGCGGATCGCACGTGACAGCGCCAACCAAAGAGACTGCCGCGCACTGGGTGTGTATACAAGGCGCACACTGGGCTGAAAATCGAAATGGCTATAAGAGGTGTAGTCAACTCGCACCCCCGCCGAGGCCAGCAACCGGTTGGGCACCAGTTGAAACTCGTCGCGCAGCACTACGTCGCCCAAGGAATAGTCGTCGCTCGGGGGTTGAAAGCCGAGGACACCGCCGCTGTAGCTGGAATCCCAATAGCGCTGATATCCGACGCCCCAATACACTTCATTGCGGTCGGAGGTTTGCAGCCGCTTCTGAAAGTCGACTGTCAGATTGTTTGTATCCCCGCCTACGAATGGGTAGTCGATTTGATTTTTGTCGAAAGTGAATTGCAGGCTGGATTCGTTGCCGGGCGAATTCGTGCGAGTCCAGCGGGCCTGCACAAAGCCTCCCGTGGCGGATGTGTCGCCGTGCTCGAAGTTCATGCTCGCCGCTTCGGGGAGCCGCACGGAGTCCTGCCCCCCCAGTTTGAATACATCCCCTTCCACGCTGACTTGGTCCTTGTCCGATACGTGGTCCTCCAGGCGGAAACCCAGACGCGCCGATTGGGTGTTCAGATCGGTGATGGGCACCGGGTTCGTATATATGACCCCCGGTTGCTGAGCGTAAGACCCCTGGGAAGAATCGGCCGGATTCTGATCCTCCAGCTTGGTCCACACCTGGTAAGCCAAACGCTCCGTCGGCGCCGCCGCCCAGCGGGCCAAAACCGAGCCGTACACATCGTTTCCTCCGCCTACACTGACCAGGCCGCCCTTGGTGTCGCGAGCCTTCTTGGTAATGATGTTGATCACCCCGTTCACGGCGTTGGGTCCCCACATCACCGCGCCAGGGCCGCGGACAATCTCAATGCGCTCGATATTCTCCAGCGGCACATCGATCAGGTCCCAAATTACGCCCGAAAATAGAGGCGTGTACAGCGACCGGCCATCGATCATGACCAGCATCTTGTCGGAGAAAAGCCGGGCGAAGCCACGCGCCGAGATGTCCCACATCCGGCCATCCACACGCTGCACAGTGAGCCCCGGCACGCCCTCCAGCGCCTCCGGAATCGAGGTCGCGCCGGACCGACGGATGTCCTCCGCCGTCAGCACATAGATGGCGGCCGGTGCTTTGGAAAGCTCCTGGGCCTTGCGGCCTACCGAGGTCACTTCCAGTTGAAACAGGTCATCTACGCTGAGATTGGTAAGATCGTCGGTCGGCGCGCCCACCCGCTGTGCCGAAACGATCCCGGCCGACCCCAGGGCCAGAGAGATGAGGAGTCGCGTATTCATATAGCCCTCATCGGCCAGAAGCGCAGTCTATTGACTTGCTAATAAAGGCTTTTGAGCCTCTGATGGCGCCCATCTTGCTGTGCTAACATCGTCTTTAATGCACCGGGGTACGGGCACCATAGAGATTCTTCCGTCCATCCTGGCGGCTAACTTCGCCCGGCTGGGTGAGGAGATCGCAAGTGTCGAGCGGGCCGGGGCTTCCATGCTGCATGTCGATGTGATGGATGGACACTTCGTCCCCAACATCAGCATTGGGATACCGGTGGTTGAGTCCATCCGGCGAATCACCGGACTGAAGCTCGAAGTTCACCTGATGATCTCGGACGCGGATACTTACGCCCCCCGGTTCATCGAGGCCGGCGCCGACCATATACTGGTCCACCAAGAGGCCTGCCCGCATTTGGACCGGACCTTGCGCCTGATTCGCGATCAGGGCGCGCTGGCCGGGGTGGTCCTGAATCCGGCGACCCCCATTGCGACCCTGAGCGAAGTGCTCGATCTGGTGGATCACGTGCTCATCATGAGTGTTAATCCGGGGTTTGGAGGGCAGCAGTTCATCCCTAACGCCCTCAACAAAGTGCGGGCTTTGGCCTGGAAGCGCAAGGAGTTAGGGCTCAATTTCGCCATCGAAATCGATGGCGGCGTGACACTGGAAAACGCCTCCGAGATCGTGCGGGCTGGGTGTGAATGGCTGGTAGCAGGGTCGTCTATTTTTCACACCCCAGACCCTGGATCGGCGTTTTCGCAATTGCAGCGTGCGGCGAGAGAGGCCGCGTTGGTCAGAGTTTAGGGTAAGCTGGTAGGTTCATTTCACTATGGCTCGATACATTCTTTCTGGAACGCGCACAACGGCACTTCGCGGCAGCGCGCTTTGGCGGACCAGGGGTGCCGCGGCCTCCTGTGCGCTCATTTTGACGCTCATGGCAGGGTTGTTGTCTTCGTGCGGTTTTCGCCGCCACAAGTACGACGATCCCATCACCAAGGACACCAAGCAGCCCGATAAGGTGCTCTACGATCGGGCCATCAATGACATCGAGCACGGCCGTTATGAAGTGGCGCGCATCACGTTGAACACGCTGATTAATACGTACGACCAGAGCGAGTTTTTGGCTAAGGCCAAGCTCGCCGTGGCCGACAGTTGGTATCGGGAGGGCGGCGCATCCGGGTTGGCGCAAGCCGAGGCGGAATATAAGGACTTCATCCTGTTCTATCCCACCATGGAGGAAGCCGCCGAGTCACAGCAGAAGATCTGCATGATCCACTACCGCCAGATGGAAAAATCGGACCGGGATTCGAACCAAACCTTGCGGGCCGAGGACGAATGCCGCCAGTTGATCGTTCAATTTCCCAACAGCACCTTCGTTCCGCAGACGCAGCAGTTGCTGCGCAACATCCAGGAAGCGCTGGCCGACGGCGAATTCAAAGTGGGAGCCTTCTACATGAAGCGCGGGGACAACTCGGCTGCCAGCAGCCGGTTTAACCATTTGGTGGAGCAGTATCCGCTATACAGCAAAGCCGACGAGGCTCTGTGGGATCTGGGCCAAACCTACGAAAGATTGGATGGAAGCAAGGGTAACCGTTTCCGGAAGCAGGCCGGCGATGCTTATGCGCGCATCGTTAGAGATTACCCGCTGAGCAGCTTCGCCGACGATGCCACGAAAAAGTTAAAAGACATGGAACTTCCCGTACCGGAGGCTGACCAGGTGGCCTTGAACCGGATGAAGTGGGAACAAGAGAACCGGCAGAAGCAGGGGATACTTTCACGCAGCACCAGTCTCTTGCGGCGAGGTCCCGACGTGGGCGATGCGGCGCGAAGCGGTGCGCCTGCTATGACGACGATTCGTCCCACAGTTCCGCCCACGGTTCCGCAAACTGCGTCCGCGGGCGCTGGCTTTACAGGCGACGTGACGGCGACCCAATTGAACGGTCCCTCGGCGCTCGATACCAAGCCGGACGCGCGTGCCAATCCGCCTGCCGCGGCCGGCGCGAAACCGGATGCTTCCGCACCCGCGGCTGCTGCGCCGGCTTCTACGGGGACGCCAACCTCAGCGGACGGAGCAAAGGCGCAGACTTCTCAGGCTGCGGCCAGCGACGCGCAAAAGAGCAAGAAAAAGAAAAAGGACAAGAAGCAAAAACCGCAGCAGGTAATTCCCGGAAACCCGGCCACCCAGCCGGCCCTCAGCTCCAGCTCCGACAAGCCCTGATGAGCCGCGTCCTGCTGGCCGATGACAGCCCTCACGCGCAGCGGATGGGCGAGCGGATACTGCGCGAGGAAGGGTTTGAAGTCGTCAGTCTCACCGATGGCGACGCGGCGTTAAAGCGCCTCAGCGATTTCGATCCGGATCTGATTCTGGCCGATGTATTCCTGCCCGCCAAGTCGGGCATGGAGATCTGCCGCCACGTCAAGAACGATCAAGCGCTGCGGCACATTCGAGTGGTTCTCACCGCCGGGTTACTGGAGCCCTTCGACGAAGAGGAAGCCAAACGCGCGGGCTGCGATGCCATCCTGAAGAAACCCTTCGAAGCCTCCCGGCTGATCGAGACCATCCAGCCGCTGGTGAAGGAAGCGCAGCTTGCTCGCGGGCTGTTCTCTGAAGCCTTCGCTTCCGCGGCTGCCACCCCGGCCTCGAGTGAGTCGCAACCGGCGCCCGCCGCACCCTCGCCCGAGATCGATCCGGAGCGTGTTCGCGCGGCCATCACGCTGGCGCTCGACGCGGCGCTGCCGGCCATGATCCAGGAAATCACCGAGCGAGTCCTGATAGCATTGGGTCATTGAGCTAAGCTCGATACCAACATGCCCGACAACAGCTTCGACGTGGTGTCCAAAATCGACCTGGCGGAAGTGAACAACGCCATCCAGCAAGCGCTGAAGGAGATCGTGACGCGCTACGATCTGAAAAACTCCAAAAGCGAGATTCAGCTCAACGAGAAGGATCACAAGATTCTGCTCTCGAGCGCGGACGAGTTCAAGCTCAAGGCCGTGAATGACGTGCTGGAACAAAAACTGGTGAAGCGCAAAGTGCCTCTGAAAGGCTTGACGTATGGAGCGGTGACACCCGCGGCCGGGTCCACCGTGCGGCAGGAGATTTCGCTCCAACAGGGTATTCCCATCGAGAAGGCGCGCGAGATCGTCAAGCTGATCAAGGACAGCAAAAAAAAGGTGCAGGCGTCCATTCAGGGCGACCTGGTGCGCGTCTCGGGCCGCGATCGGGACACGCTACAAGACGTGATCGCGCTGCTGCGCGGGCAGGACTTCGGCATCGACATGCAGTTCACCAATTACCGCACCAACTGATGGCGCGCAAGATCGAGTCGCTCTTCATCGCCGGTCCGGCGGGCAAACTGGAGGCAGTGCTGGAGGAGCCCGAGGAGGGCGCGCCGCGCGAAGCGGTGCTGGTGTGCCATCCGCACCCACAGCACGGCGGCACCATGCATAACAAAGTTGTGTACCGGATCGCGCGCGGGATGCGGCGGGCTGGAGCGGTGGTGCTGCGATTCAATTATCGCGGCGTGAACATGAGCGAGGGCCGGTATGATCAGGGCATCGGCGAGAAGGAAGACGCGCGGGCGGCTTTAGAGTTCCTGCGTAGCCGGTATCCAGATTTGCCGTTTTCGCTGGCCGGATTTTCGTTCGGTTCCCGGATCATTCTCAGGCTGGGCTGCGAACTCGGCAGCGCGACGCGATTGCTGGCCGTCGGGTTTCCCGCCAGCATGCCCGACAGCGCAGGCCTCGGGGAGTGCGACACGCCACGCGTGTTTATCCAAAGCACGCATGACGAATTCTGCCCGGTCAAGGCGATGGAGGCGTACTTCGCGACGCTGCCAGAGCCGAAGCAACTGACGTGGGTGGAAGCCGAGGATCACTTCTTTCGTGGGGCGCTGGACCAGCTGGAAGAGGCGGTGCTACGAATCGCCGCGAATCAACCAGCTTTGAAGTCTCTACACGCAGACCACCTAATCAATGCCACCAAGGTCGCTCAATTCGAGCGATTAACCAGCGAGGACCTAGTGGAGTCACTCTTGCCTGGGCGTCCCGGCAGCCTGAAGGCGCGCCCTGATGGAATCTTGCTCGATGGCCACCACCGTCTTGCTGTCCTGCGGGCCCGAGGCATTGACGTGGATACGTTGCCGAGAGAGATCGTTAGGCGAGGTAATCTGGAGAGCGAGGCATAAATGTCCACAGAAGTTTACCGGATCGACGGACCATGGCCAGGACGCCTTGCTATCTCCGCTCGCCCGAGAGGCGGAGACTGGCTGGCGGATGAGGTGAAGGGCTGGCGTCAGGCTGGGTTCGACATCATCGTCTCCTTACTGACTCCGGACGAAGCGGACGAGATGGAACTCGGAATGGAGCAGCGGTATTCTCGTGAGCACGAATTGGAATTCGTGTCGTTCCCAATCGTCGACCGGAGCGTACCGGAATCGCGCGCCGCAGCTTTAAAGCTCATAGAGCACCTTGAAGCGGAGTTGGCACGCGGAAAGAACATCAACATCCACTGCCGGCAGGGCATCGGCCGGTCGGCACTGATCGCGGCAGGCCTTTTATTGGCCAGGGGCGTACCCAAGGAAGAAGCACTCCAAAGAATCAGCAGCTCGAGACATGCGCCGGTTCCCGAGACACCAGAGCAACGCCAGTGGATCGAGTCGGTCGCTTCGAGCTTGACGCCCGTCTCCAAGAGCAGCAGCTAGCGAAAGCGAGATGGTCTATTGTTGCGCGGAGTTCGAAAAGTCCAGAACGCAAAAAAGGATGGATTTTGGATCCGTTGGTCGTTAATGGGTTGTTTCTGGTTCTCTGCCTTCTGCACTAATGAGAGGGCACGCCGAAGCAAGGTTTACCGTTGCTGCCGAAGCCAGGCGAACCAGCGGTCAAAGGTAACAATCTCCCCGCGATCGCCCGGCGCGAAGCATGCCTGCGTCATGTCGGGAGATCCGACACCAGTTACCTCGGAGAACAGGTAGTTCCACTGATCGCAGTTGAAGCGAACGGGTTCCGTGTAGTCATGCGCGACGCGGTCCAGGATTTTGCGGCGGACCTCCTCGGGGGATCGCAAGACCGTAATGGCATCGGTGCCGAGCGCGACATACCGGAAAGGCGGATCTGGGCGCATGGAAGGATCATAGGGCAGGAGCGACACCGGTCTCGAGTCCGGCTGCACCAGCCAGACCTGGCGTCCTCGGAAATATTGCAGAAGCTCGCGATTGCTGGTGGGATCCATCTCGCGAGCCCAGACCACCGGTGCAGTATCGATATCCGCTGAGTTATAAACCCACTCGTCGCCCACATCGTGGTTCCGCGCATAGCGGACGATGACCAAATGGCGCCCGCCACTGGACTCCAATTGCTTCAGGATGTGCGCGCGTGGGCCGCCGCTGCCAGTTGGGGCCGGGCCTCCTCCCACCACCGGAAACAGGAGACAACCCAGGGCGATGAGGCGCACCGGCCAAGCCCCCATGCCCGCGCGCAATTGCCGCAGGCCTTCGATCGCCAGGAGCAGAACAAGGCCCATGGCGGGAGCCGCGTAGTGCGGTGCATCCCAGACCTGTACCATCAGCCCGGCGGAGATCAGCAGCGCAGTCAGCAACAGGAAGCGCGGCCGGCGGCGCTTCCAAAGCCATGGCAGGGTGAGGAAGGGAATGGTCAGGAAAGGTCCCAGGAAGAAGCGCCAGTAGCTTTTGGTCTTCGACAGGATTCCGCGCGGACTGCGATTCGCTCGCGCCTCCGAGTAACAGAGCATTTCCCAGCCGCTGTGATAATCGCGCAGAACGCGGTGATGATAGATGGGCTCCGGCCGCGGCGATTGCCAGATGAAGTGGGGAGCCATGGTGAAGGTGTTGCGGTAGAAAGTGTACGGCAGTTGGAAGGGATTGCCGCTGAAACGGGCGCAATAGGTTGCGAGCGCCACTGCAGCCACGGCCAGTATCAGCAGCAGCGGCAACAACAATGGAAACGGGCGCGCTTTTCGGCGCAGGGCAAAGAGCAGCGCCGCCCCGACGGGCAGGGCCAGGAGCAATCCTTCGTAGGGGCGGCTGTTGGCGAGAATCGCCAGCCCCACTCCCATGACCGCGGCATCCTGCCACCGGCTGCGCTTTTGGAGGCGGACCAGAGCGCCCAGCACCAGCGCCCCGCCGGCCGCCGCCACCGCGCCGCCGAAGTAGGAGTTCATCCAGTAACTGGCCGGGCCGAAACGCACCGCAGCCAGCAACCCGCCGAGCAATGCCCAGCCGGGCGATAGCCAGCCTTGCAGCATCCAGCACAGAGCGGCGCACATGAGGCCGACACTGAGCCATACGCCTATCCACGGACAGCCGGTCAGCGCCTGGGCCGCGGCCATGACGAGTCCTTGCGCTACCGGAAAGATACTGGCGTAGACCGGGCGTACCAGGATGTGCATGCTCTCGAAATGGACCCACATGGGGTGGACGGGATTGACCAGACGCCCGTGCGCGAAGGTGTCGGCCAGCAGCAGATGACTGAACTCGTCCTGCACGCGCGGCTCGGGGATCGGGGAAAACGGCAGCAGCAGCGCCCGCAGAAGCAGGGGCGTGAGGCCCACCAGCAGGACGGCCAGCGGCTTACGTCCTGCAACTTGTCCCAGCCGCCTCTCGATCTGGCGCAGCATTGAGGCGGCCGGGCGAGACGTAGTGTCCTCTAGGTAAGAGACCTTCATGCAAAAGATATGAATATACTAGCTCTTGGGCCAGGAGGCGAGCGGCATGCCGGCGCAAGCGGCATTAGACAAGACTGAGAGTAGACAACCCCGTTCCCCTTTGCTATCTTAAATAAAGCGATCCAACGCTAAAGATTAAAACTCAGTGGGAGGCAGGTCGCTGGCTGTTCGCTCCACCTGCCGTCTGCACCAATGAGGAGACATGCCGAAGCAAGGTAAGAAGTTTCAAGCCGCATCTAAACAGGTCGAATCCAGGCCTTACCCGCTGAACGAAGCCGTCCCGCTGGTTCAAAAGATCAAGTTCGCCAACTTCGACGAGACCGTGGAGCTGCACCTGCGCCTGGGCGTCGATCCCAAGCACGCCGACCAGATGGTGCGCGGCACCGTGGTCCTGCCCAACGGCTTGGGCAAGAAGAAAACAGTTCTGGTCATCGCATCCGGCGACAAGCAGCGCGAGGCTCAGGAAGCCGGCGCGGACTTCGTCGGCGGCGACGACATGGTCGCGAAAATCCAAGGCGAGAATTGGACCGACTACGACGCCGTCATCGCCACGCCCGACATGATGCGCTCGGTGGGTAAGCTCGGCAAAGTGCTCGGCCCGCGCGGCCTGATGCCCAACCCTAAGACTGGCACCGTGACCATGGACATCGCTCAAGCAGTCAAGGAAGTAAAGGCCGGCAAAGTGGAATTCCGCGTCGACAAGACCGGCGTTATTCACGTGCCGGTAGGCAAGGTGAGTTTCGAAACTCCCAAACTGCTCGAAAACGCCTCCAGTCTCATCCAGGCCGTGATCAAGGCCAAGCCCGCGGCCGCCAAGGGCAAGTACGTGAAGAGCGTCACCATCTGCTCCACCATGGGGCCCGGCGTCCATCTCGACGTCACGTCCTATAACGCCAAGCAAGTCTAGCCCAGAAAGCCGGGAACAACATGAAGAAGAAATCGGACAAAGAAAAAGATCTGGAAGCTCTGAAGAAGGACTTCGAGAAGACCAAGAACATCTTCCTCACGGGTTTTGAAAAGCTCACGGTTCAGCAGGATTTCGAACTGCGCAAGACCGTGCGCGGCGCAGGCGCGAACTACAAGGTGGTTAAGAACAACCTGGTGGAGAAGGCCGCCAAAGGAACGCCGGCCGAACCGATCACCGGAAATCTCGCGGGGATGACCTCGATGGCCTACACCATGAAAGATCCGATCGCGCTCGCCAAGGCGCTCACCGCCTATGCGAAGGCCAACCCGAGTTTCACCTTCAAGGCCGGCCTGGTGGAAGGCCGCGTCATCGAAGTCAAGTCCATTCAGGAACTGGCCTCGATGCCGTCGCGCGAAGAGCTGCTAGCGAAAGTTCTGTTTTTGATTTTAGCCTCGGCGCAGCGCCTGGTCACTGCCTTGGGCGGCGTGGGGCGCAATCTCGCGGTAGTGGTTGACCAGGGCGTCAAGGAAAACAAGTTCTCACAATAAGGGAGTAGACAAGACAATGGCGGACATCAACGCAATAGCGGAACAGATTCAAGGGCTGACGTTGCTCGAAGCGTCGCAGCTCGTCAAGTTGCTCGAAGAGAAGCTGGGAGTTTCGGCGGCGGCTGCGGCCGTTGCGGTTGCTCCCTCCGGTGGCGGCGGCGGGGCGGCAGCTCCGGCGGCTGAGGAGAAAACCGAGTTCAACGTAATCCTCACCGGCGCGGGCACCAACAAGATCAACGTCATCAAGGCCGTTCGCGAAGTCACCAACCTGGGTCTCAAAGAGGCCAAAGATCTGGTGGATGGTGCGCCCAAGCCTATCAAAGAGGGTGTGAACAAGGAAGAGGCCGAGGCCATCAAGAAAAAGTTCACCGACGCCGGCGCGACCGTGGAAGTGAAGTAAGTAGCTTATTTGTTTCACTTTACGGCGGCGAAGCCGCGCCCAAACGACGGTTCTTCAGCGCGCGGCGACGCCGGCCTCAGACCGGATTTGACGAAGTGTCTCCGGTCTGCTACATTGATATAGATACTGGCCGGAGACCGACCCGAAATTCTTCTTGTGAACCAAACATCCTGCGCAATGGGTGTGCCGTTCCTCAGGACTGGCACCGGGCTTTGCCATGCTCGCTTTTTTCCCACTCGGAGTGCATGGCTCGGATCTGGCTATAACGTTCTGACATCCCGCTGTCCTTCGTTCCCCAAGACCGGGTTCGAACCTCGACGCCAATCACGCGGTCCGAGGATGAACCGGTCCAGGCGCAATGGCAGCGGTATTTTAGTCTTCATTTGATTTGCGAGCCCATCGGCCGTAGGAGTGAAAATGGAAAATGTGGCAAACGGCGCTACGCGCGAGCGAGTTGACTTCTCCCGGATCAAAACCTCGATCCCTATCCCCAATCTGATCGAGGTCCAGAAGAAATCCTACGAGCGGTTCCTGCAGATGGATCTGCTCCCTGGAGAACGCGAAGACACCGGCCTGCAAAGTGTGTTCAATTCCGTGTTCCCCATCTCCGACTTCCGGGGATTGAGCCAGCTCGAGTTCGTCGACTACGCCATCGGCAACTGGGAATGCAAGTGCGGCAACCTGAAAGGGCTGCACCATCTGCGCTCCACCTGCCGCAATCCAAGCTGCGGCGGCACCATCCGCACCGACCCGTTCCATGTCGGCGACGTGCTGTGCCATCGCTGCGGAACTTTCAACAAAAATATCGTCACCTTCTGTAATCGCTGCGGCGACCCGGTCGGCCTGCAGCTGAAATACGACGTGGCCGAATGCGAAGAGCGCGGCATGACCTACGCGGCGCCGCTCAAGGTCACCATCCGGCTGACGGTCTTCGATAAAGATCCGGAGACCGGCGCCAAGAGCGTCCGCGACATCAAGGAACAAGAGGTCTTCTTCGGCGAAATCCCGCTGATGACAGACAACGGCACCTTCATCATCAACGGCACCGAGCGCGTCATCGTTTCACAGTTGCATCGTTCGCCGGGCGTGTTCTTCGAGCGCGTTCCAGCGCAAGGCTATTTTCTCGGTAAGATCATCCCCTATCGCGGAAGCTGGGTGGAATTCGAGTTCGACAACAAGAATCTGCTGTACGTCCGCATCGACCGCAAGCGCAAGTTCTACGGCACCGTGTTCCTGCGCGCGCTGGGACTCAAGACCGACTCTGAAATCCTCAAGGCCTTCTACAACGTCAGCGAAGTGACCATCAAGGGCGAGAAGCTGTTCTGGAAAGTTTCCGACAGCTTGATCGGCTTGAAGCTTTCCAAGGCCATCGGAACCAAGAACGAAACCATCGTCCCGCAAGGGCGCAAGATCACCAAATCGGTGTACGAGGCCATTACAAAAGCCAAAATCGAGCAGGTGGAAATCGATCGCACCGATCTGCAGGGCGCCTTCATCGCCTCCGACGTGGTGGACATGTCCACCGGCGAAGTGCTGGTGGAAGCCAACCACGAACTGACCGCTATCGAGAAGCTGCAGCAGGGCGGGATCACGTCGTTTGAAGTGTTTTTCCCGGACCGCGACGACGCCGGCAACGTCATTTCCGTCACGCTGAGGAAAGATCCGGTCAAGAGCCAGAACGACGCGCTGCTGGAGATCTACCGCAAGCTGCGGCCCGGCGATCCGCCTACGCTCGACACCGCGACCCAGCTTTTCCAGGGCATGTTCTTCGACCCGCGCAAGTACGACTTCTCGCGCGTGGGCCGCATGAAGTTCAACATCAAGCTGTACGACAAGATCGACGAATCTCCGCTCGACAAGCGCACGCTCGACCAGAAAGATTTCATCGACACCATCAAATACCTGCTGAAGCTGCGCAAGGGCATCGGCGCGGTGGACGACATCGATCACCTGGGCAATCGCCGCGTGCGCGCGGTGGGCGAGCTGCTGGAAAACCAGTTCCGCATCGGATTGGTGCGCATGGAGCGCGCTATCAAAGAGAAGATGTCGGTGTACCAGGAAATGTCGACGGCCATGCCGCACGACCTGGTGAACGCCAAGCCCGTGATGGCCGCGATTCGCGAATTTTTCGGATCCAGCCAGCTCTCGCAGTTCATGGATCAGACCAATCCGCTGTCGGAGATCACGCACAAGCGCCGTCTCTCGGCTCTCGGGCCAGGCGGGCTTTCTCGTGAACGCGCCGGATTCGAAGTGCGCGACGTGCATCCCACGCACTACGGCCGCATTTGCCCCATCGAGACTCCGGAAGGTCCCAACATCGGCCTGATCTCGTCGCTATCGTGTTTCGCTCGCATCAACGAGTACGGCTTCATCGAGAGCCCGTACCGCCGCGTGCTGAAAGGCACCGTGGTGGATGAAGTAAAGGTTCTCAATCCGGGCGACACCTCCCATAAGGTCGGCGACGTCATGACGCGGAATGAGGTGGAGAAAGCCAATCGCGACCTGACCGGGAAAAAGCAGCCCATCGAATTCGAGGCGCACTGCGACTATCTCTCCGCCTGGGAAGAAGACAAGTACATCATCGCCCAGGCCAACGTCCAGTTGGATGAGAAAGGCCACATCGTCAACGACCTGGTGAACGCGCGCCAGGCCGGCAACTTCGTGCTCAAGCATCGCGACGAAATCGAGTACATGGACGTCAGTCCGAAACAGTTGGTCTCGGTCGCCGCCAGCTTGATTCCATTCCTTGAAAACGACGACGCCAACCGCGCGCTGATGGGTTCCAACATGCAGCGCCAGGCGGTTCCTCTGCTGCGGGCCGAAACGCCGTACGTCGGAACCGGCATGGAGCATGTAACCGCGCGCGACTCCGGCGCGGTGGTGATCTGCAAGCGCTCCGGCATTGTCGATTCGGTCGATTCCGAACGCATCATCGTTCGCGTGGAAGGCGGCGGTGCGCACGAAGGCCAGCTTTCGCGCGAGGTGGGCGCCGATATTTATCAGCTCACCAAGTTCAAGCGCTCCAATCAAAACACCTGTATCAGCCAAAAGCCGATCGTGCACCAGGGCCAGCGAGTCAAGAAAGGCGACGTGCTCGCCGACGGGCCTTGCACCGATCAGGGTGAACTGGCGCTCGGCCGCAACGTGCTGGTGGCTTTCATGCCCTGGCGCGGGTACAACTTCGAGGACGCCATCGTCGTGTCCGAGAAGCTGGTGAAGGAAGATTACTACACTTCGATCCACATCGAGGAGTTTGAAATCGAGGCGCGCGACACCAAGCTCGGCCCCGAGGAAATTACTCGCGACATTCCTAACATCGCCGAGGCGTTTCTGCGCAATTTGGACGAGAGCGGAATCATCCGCATCGGCGCGACCGTGAAACCCGGCGACATCCTGGTGGGCAAAGTCACCCCCAAGGGGGAGACCCAGCTCACTCCGGAAGAAAAACTGCTGCGCGCCATTTTCGGCGAAAAGGCCGGCGACGTGAAAGACGCCTCGCTGTATTGCCCGCCGGGCATCGAAGGCACGGTGGTGGATTGCAAGGTTTTCTCGCGCAAGGGCGCCGATCTGGACGAGCGGTCGAAAGCGATTCTGGAAACGCAGATCGAACGCCTGCATCGCAACCTTCAAGATGAAAAACGCATCCTCAACGACGAGCGCGCCAAGCGCTTGAGCGATCTGCTGGAAGGCAAGGAAGTCCTGGCCGACCTGCACGACGAAAAGACCAATAAGAAGCTGCTCTCCAAGGGCATCAATCTGACCCGCGACGTGGTGGAAAAACTCCGCGCTCGCGATCTCAAGCGCGTCAAGTTCCCCAACAAGGATGTCCGGCTGAACGAGCAGATCGACGAAATCGAGGAGATGACCTCGCGCCAGATCGCGGTGCTCGAAAAGATCACTGAAGAGAAAATCGCCAAGCTGCGCAAGGGCGACGAGCTCCCTCCGGGCGTCATCAAACTGGTCAAGTGCTATATCGCGATGAAGCGCAAGCTGTCGGTCGGCGACAAGATGGCCGGCCGTCACGGCAACAAGGGCGTGATCGCGCGCATCGTTCCCGAAGAGGACATGCCGTATCTGCCCGATGGCACGCCGGTTGAGATCGTGCTCAATCCGCTGGGCGTTCCTTCGCGCATGAACGTGGGCCAGATTCTCGAAACGCACTTGGGCTGGGCCGCGCAGGCGCTGGGGTTGCACTTTGCAACGCCGGTGTTCGACGGCGCCACCGAAAAAGAAATCAAGCAGGAACTCAAGGAAGCCAACCTGCCCAGTTCCGGCAAGGTCCAGCTTTGGGACGGGCTCTCCGGACAGGCTTTCGAACAGCCGGTCACCGTGGGCTACATCTACATGCTCAAGCTCTCGCACCTGGTGGACGACAAGATCCACGCCCGGTCCATCGGCCCGTACTCGCTCATCACCCAGCAGCCGCTGGGCGGCAAGGCTCAATTCGGCGGACAGCGCTTCGGAGAAATGGAAGTGTGGGCGCTCGAAGCCTACGGCGCCGCTTATGTGCTGCAGGAACTGCTGACCGCCAAGTCCGACGATGTGTACGGACGCGCCAAGATATATGAAGCCATCGTGAAAGGTGAGGCCGCCGCCGAGCCCGGCGTCCCCGAGTCGTTCAACGTCCTGATCCGCGAACTGCAGTCGCTGTGTCTGGACGTGGAGTTGATGAAGAAGCCGCGGGAAATCGCTGATACAGCGCTGGCGGCCGACTAAATAATGAATGAGCCGCGGGCGGGCGTCCTCGAGCGCCTGCCACGCGGCCAAAATAAGGAGAAATAATGTACCGTTCCTCTCCCTACGACAGAGCCAATTTGATCGCCGATTTCGATTCCATCCGGATTTCGCTCGCTTCGCCGGAAAAAATCCGAAGCTGGTCGCATGGTGAAGTGACCAAGCCGGAAACCATCAACTACCGGACCTTCAAGCCCGAGCGCGACGGGCTGTTCTGCGCCCGCATCTTCGGCCCGATAGCCGACTGGGAATGCTTGTGCGGCAAGTACAAGCGCATGAAGCACCGCGGCGTGATTTGCGACAAGTGCGGCGTCGAAGTGACGCTCTCGCGCGTGCGCCGCGAACGCCTGGGCCACATTGAGCTGGCCAGCCCCTGCTCGCACGTCTGGTTCTTCAAAGGCCTGCCCAGCCGCATCGGCTACCTGCTCGACATCACGCTGCGCGAACTCGAGCGCGTCCTTTATTTCGAAGCTTTCGTGGTGGTCGATCCTGGCGAGGTCGCCGAGCTCAAACGCGGCGAAGTAATCACCGACGAGCGCAAGCGCCAGCTCGATCAGGATTTCCCCGGCAAATTCGTCGCCATGATGGGCGCGGAAGGAATCAAGGAACTGCTCAAGAAAGTCGCGGTCGAGGACCTGAGCCTCGAAATCCGCGAGAAGATGAAGACCGAGGTCTCGCAGCAGAAGAAGCTCAAGTATGCCAAGCGCCTGCGCGTTGTGGAGAGCTTCCGCAAGTCCGGCAACAAGCCGGAGTGGATGATCCTGGACGTCATCCCGGTGATCCCGCCCGAGCTGCGCCCGCTGGTGCCACTGGATGGCGGCCGCTTCGCTACCTCCGATCTCAACGATCTCTATCGCCGCGTCATCAATCGCAACAACCGCCTCAAGAAACTGATCGAGCTGCACGCTCCTGACGTGATTGTGCGCAACGAAAAGCGCATGCTCCAGGAAGCCGTGGACGCTCTGTTTGACAACGGCCGCCGCGGACGCGTGCTGCGCGGCGCCAACAACCGCCCGCTCAAATCGCTCTCCGACACTCTCAAAGGCAAGCAGGGCCGCTTCCGCCAGAACCTGCTAGGCAAGCGCGTCGATTATTCCGGCCGGTCCGTCATCGTGGTTGGTCCCGAGCTGCGCTTGAATCAATGCGGCCTGCCCAAGAAAATGGCGCTCGAGCTGTTCAAGCCGTTCATCTATCATCGCCTGGAACAGCGCGGCCATTGCACCACCATCAAGCAAGCCAAGGAACTAGTCGAGCAGCAGGACCCAGTGGTGTGGGACATCCTCGAAGAAGTCATCAAGGATCATCCCATTTTGCTGAATCGCGCTCCCACGCTGCACCGCCTCGGCATCCAAGCTTTCGAGCCGGTGCTGGTGGAAGGCAAAGCTATCAAGCTGCACCCGCTCACTTGCACCGCGTTCAACGCCGACTTCGACGGCGACCAGATGGCGGTTCACATCCCGCTATCGCCGGAAGCGCAGATCGAAGCCTCCACGCTGATGCTGTCATCCAACAACATCCTGTCGCCCGCGCATGGTTCGCCCATCGCGGTTCCCACGCAGGACATGGTGCTGGGCCTGTATTACTTGACCAAAGCGCGCCCGGGCACCAAGGGCGAAGGCCGCACCTTCGCTTCCACCGACGACGTGCTGATCGCGCTCGAAATGGGCGAAGTGGAAACGCTCACGCCCATCAAGCTGCGCTTCACCGGCAAGGTGATCGACCTGCCCAAGGCGTTCGACAACCAGAACGTTCTCCACACCGAGCCCATCGAGTTCAACAAGCAATACATGGATACGACGGTCGGGCGCGTGATTTTGAACGACGTTCTGCCGGACGAGATGCCCTTCGTCAACGGGTTGTTGAAGAAGAAAGGTCTCAGCCAGCTGGTTCAGTACGCGTATCTCAAGTTCGGTCTGCCCATCACCGTGGCGATGCTGGACGAAGTCAAGAAGCTCGGCTTCCTCTACGCCACGCGCGCCGGTATCTCCATCGGTATCGACGACATGGTGGTGCCCGGCGAAAAAGCCAAGCTCGTGCGCGACGCCGAGAAGGCCGTCATCGAAGTCGGCCAGCAATACCAGGAAGGCGCCATCACGCAGGGCGAAAAATACAACAAGATCATCGAAATCTGGTCCAAGGTCACCGAACGTGTCTCGGACGAAATGTTCAAGTCCATGGAAGAGGATGACCGGACCGGACGCTATCTGAATCCGATCTACATCATGGCGGACTCGGGCGCGCGCGGTTCCAAACAGCAGATCCGCCAGCTCTCTGGGATGCGCGGCTTGATGGCCAAGCCCTCGGGCGAAATCATCGAGCAGCCCATCACCGCTAATTTCCGCGAAGGCCTGGACGTGTTGCAGTACTTCATCTCGACGCACGGCGCCCGCAAGGGTCTGGCCGACACCGCGTTGAAGACGGCTGACTCCGGCTACCTCACCCGCCGCCTGTGCGACGTGGCGCAAGACGTCATCGTCACTGAGACCGACTGCGGCACCTCTGACGGCATCTACGTCGAACCCATTATCGAATCCGGCGAAATCATCGAGCCCCTTCGAGATAGAATCGTCGGCCGCGTGGCGCTCGAAGACCAGCATGACTACGAAGGCAACCTGATCGTCGGCCTTAACCAGGAAATTACCGAGGATCTGGCGGGTGCCATTCAGGCCGCCGGTATCGAGCGCGTGAAGATTCGCTCGGTGCTGACCTGCGAATCCAAGCGCGGCGTCTGCCAGCTCTGTTACGGCCGCAACCTGGCCACCGGTCGAATGGTGGAGCGCGGCGAAGCGGTCGGAATCATTTCCGCTCAATCCATCGGCGAACCCGGAACGCAGCTCACCATGCGAACGTTCCACGTCGGTGGCACCGCCACCGGCTCAGCCGAGCAATCCAAGCAGGACGCCAAGTCTGACGGCTTCGTGAAATTCCTGAACGTCGTCACCGTCAAGAACGCCAAAGGCGAGCTGATTGCCATGAACCGCAACGGCATCCTGGCGATCATCGACGACAAGGGCCGCGAGAAAGAACGCTACCCGGTGGTGTACGGCGCCAAGGTGCTGTTTGAAGACGGCGCCAAGGTGAAGACCAACGCCATTCTGCTCGAATGGGACCCCTACACCTTCTCGATTCTTACCGAGGTCAGCGGCAAGGTTCACTTCAAGGACCTGGGCGAAGGCGTCACGCTGCAGGAGCAAGTGGACGAAATCACCGGTATGTCGCAGTGGGTGGTCACCGACTCGCCCGACGAAAAGCGCGTGCCGACGCTGATCGTTCGTCCCGAGGGCGGCTCGCGTTCGGAAGAAAAACGCTACCTGATGCCGACCCATGCTCACCTGATGGTGAGTCACGAAGATATAGTCCACGCCGGCGACGTGCTCGCCAAGATTCCGCGCGCGACTACCAAGACCAAGGACATCACCGGCGGTCTGCCGCGCGTGGTGGAGCTGTTCGAAGCCCGCAAGCCGCGCGAAACCGCCATCATCGCCGAAATCAACGGCGCGGTGAAGTACGGCGAAGTTGCCAAGGGCATGCGCAAGATTTCCATCACGGCCGACGACGGCGAGCAGCGCGACTACGCCATTCCGCGCGGCGTGCACATCAACGTCCAGGAAGGCGAGCGCGTGAAAGCCGGCGATCCGCTCATGGATGGCCCGCGCAATCCGCACGACATCCTGGCCGTGCTCGGCGAAAAGGAACTGCAGAAATACCTGGTGAACGAAATCCAGGAGGTGTATCGTCTGCAGGGCGTCAATATCAACGACAAGCATCTGGAAGTGATCTCACGACAGATGATGCGCTGGGTGAAGGTCGACGATATCGGCGACACCGAGTTCCTGCCCGAGGAAGTGGTGGACAAATTCAAGTTCCGCGAAGAGAACATGCGCGTGGTGGAAGCCGGCGGCCGTCCGGCCACTGGTAAGCCGGTGCTGCTCGGCATCACCAAGGCGTCGCTGTCCACCGATTCGTTCATCTCGGCGGCGTCGTTCCAGGAGACCACGCGCGTGCTGACCGAAGCCGCCATCAACGGCAAGGTCGACTACCTGCGCGGCTTGAAGGAAAACGTCATCATGGGCCGCCTGATTCCGGCCGGAACCGGCATGGAATACTATCGCGCCGTAAAGATCGCGGGCGAGGACGTGGTGGAAGAAGAGCCCATCGCGGAAGAAGTCATCTTGGCCGGCGACCTGGGTGGCTACGAAGACGAAGCCCGCAGCATCTACACCGGCGGCCTGACCGAAGAGCCGGGCGAAGAAACGCTGGCGGAATAAAACCAAGCTCAATTCGAATCAGCGACGGCAGGTCCAAACTGGCCTGCCGTTTCTTTTTTTGGTGGAGTGGGCGATTTACACGAGTTTCGTGTTACACTGGATTCGTGAAGAACGTCACGATCAGCCTCGACGAGGAGCTCGCTCACTGGGCTCGACGCAAAGCAGCCGACGAGGACATCTCGGTCTCGAAATTGATCGCGCGCATGCTTGATCGTGAGCGCCGTGCTTCCGATTCCTACTGGCGCGCATATGAAGAGTGGAAGAAGCTTCCCCGCGATCTCGGTGGATCGATCGATGCTTCCAAGCGCATGACGCGAGAAGAGGCGCATGAACGGCGGCGATAAGTATTTCGTCGACTCCAATCTTCTACTGTACGCGCACGACGCCCGGAACAAGCAAAAACAACTCCGCGCGGAGGCATGGCTGGATTGGATCTGGCAAAACGCTCTGGCCAACGTAAGCTGGCAAGTTCTCCAGGAGTTCTACGCCAACGCCGTTCTGAAGATGCGCGTTCCACCGCATTACGCTCGGAAAGTCGTCACCCTTTGGTCGGAATGGCACCCGCCCGAGGTCTCACTCGGCCTGCTGGAGCGCGCCTGGTACTGGACAGACCAGGCGAAGATCTCATTCTGGGACTCGATGATCGTCGCCGCAGCCGAGCGGGCTCGTTGCCGCTGGCTATTGAGCGAGGATTTTCAGCCCGGGCGTGACTTCGGCGATCTGACTGTAGTCAACCCGTTCGAGCACGAACCTGGCAGCCCGGCGCTGCGAAACGGTGGGGTTTAATCGCTAGCGCGCCCGCCCCAAAGACAGCTCCAGCCCGACCAGTTCTTCCCGGATCTGAATCGGCCCAAACTTCGTCCGCGCCAGGAATTCCTCAAACTGTTTGCGCGTGTAGGCGCGCTTGAGCAGCATAAACCGGAACGTGAGCTTCGTGATCATCCGGTCGATCGCGCCTACGCCCATGCTATCCACCATCTTGGCGATCGCCTCCATCGGCGCATCTTTTCTCAAATCGATGATCAGCGCGCGGCCGCCGGGCTTGAGCACGCGATACATCTCCTGCAACGCTCGCACGGGCTCCGAAAAATTCTTGAACGCCGCGCGGCACAACAGGAAATCGAAAGACGCATCCTGGAACGGCATATTCGACGCGTTGCCTTGCTGGAAATCGACCTCCACTCCCGCTTGCGTCGCATTGCGCCGCGCAATTTCGACAAACGTGCGGCTAATGTCGAGCCCGGTAATCCGATGGCCGCCGATCTTCGCCAGCTCGATCGCGAAATAACCCGGCCCTGGCGCAACTTCCAACACACGGCTCTCCGCGGGCAATTCATCCGCGACACGCCGTGCCAGCGCCTTGAATTCGTCCAGCGACTTAATGGTTTGCGACGCGTACCATCTGGCGGTGAATCCTTCCATCCCCAGGCCCTTGTACGCCTTCCCGGCAACTGCGTGGCTCATAAAATCCTCCCTCGCAATTCGATCCTAAAGCCGCGCAGCTCCGGCGGCCCATCGCGAATCGGCGAGCGCAGCCGGGAAGTCGGTGAACGGCGCAGTTCGCCGACCGGACGCCGGCGCTAGGGATCAATAATCAGGAAGCGTGATCTTGTCCACCAGGTCGCGGCTGAACGCGGTCCGGGCAATCCAGGGGAATCTCACAAGATTCATCACCTGGTTGCGAATGAACATCGCCGCCTTCGATTTGGGTCCAAACAGAACGCGCAGACGCAGCGCCGCTTCTTGCTTTTGCCGCACGAAGGGCGCAAAGAGCGCCTGGTAGCTGGCGAACGCCCTGGCGTAATCGCCATCGGCGCGATGCAGCTCGCCGGCCAGAATATAAGCCGCCACCATCGCCAGCGCCGAACCCTGTCCAGCCAGCAGCGATACGCAGGAAGCCGCATCGCCGATCAGCGACACGCGCCCGTGCGTCCACAAGCCCGGCTGCGCATCCATGCGAATCTGGCTGACGCGGTCGAAGTAGAGATCAGTGGAGGCATCCAGCCGCTCGAGAATCCGCGGGCATTCCCAACCGCTGTTTCCGAAGCGCGACCGCAATAAGGCTTTTTGCGCGGGAAGATCGCTGGCCGATGTGCCACCGGGCTCGCGATCGGCAAAGGTGAAAAGGAACATGCTGCGATCGTCGCGCATCGAAAATCGCATTACCTGCTGGCCGAGCTCCGTGAACATCAGGTACACCAATTCATCTCTGGGCCGGTAGCCGTCGGCCTCGAAACCGGCAACCATGTAGCCCAGGTGTTTCTCGAAGCGCTGTTCGGCGCCGAAAACCAGTTCACGAACACGCGAGTGCAAGCCGTCGGCTCCTATTACCAGGTCAAACTCTCGCTGCTCTCCGCGCTCGAACGTGACGCGAACGCGCTTGTCGTCCTGCTCGATCCGGCACACGCTGTCGTCAAATATGGTTTCGACGCTGCTTTCGATCTTGCAGAAGATGGTCGCCGCCAGATCGCCTCGCGGGAGGCTGAGAAAACGTCCTCCCAGGACCTGAGAAATTCCGTCGGTCGGAAAGCCCGCCACTTTTCTGCCCGAGGAATCGACGACCCTGACTTCCTGGATCATGTAGCCTTTGCGTCTAATCTCCGGCAGCAGCTCCATGCGCTCGGCGATGTCGAAACCCGCGCCCCAGAAGTCGATGATGTAGCCGCCGGTTCGCAACTTCGGCGCCCGCTCAACGATCGTGGGTTGAAAGCCGTAGCGCGCCAGCCAATAGGCGAGCGTAGGTCCTGCAATTCCCGCACCCGATATCAGCACTCGCATGGGGAAGGGCGACGAACACTTTTATATTACTCCCAGCGCAGCGCGCGCACCGGATCAACCAACGTCGCCCGCCGCGCCGGAACGTAGCCCGACACCGCCGCAACCAGTGCGATGGCGACTGTCGCGAGCGCGATATTCAGCGCATCGTTGGGCTGGATGCCGAACAGTTGCGACTTCGCCAGCTTGGTCAGCGCCAGCGCCGCGGGCAGCCCAATCGCAATACCGATCGCAGCCAGCACCAGCACGTCTTTCATGACCAGCCAAACCACGTCGCCTTGCCCGGCGCCCAGCGCCATTCTCACGCCGATCTCGCGGGTCCGCTGTGCCACCACGTAAGCCATCACCCCGTACACGCCGATCGCGGCCAGCAGCGTCGCCAGAATTCCGAAACCGGCCGAGAGCGCCGCCACCAGACGCTCGGCGATCAGCGACTCCTGCTGCTGTTTTTCGAGCGTCTCCATACCAGCCACCGGCAGATTCGGATCCAAACCATTTACCACCCTGCGAATCGAAGAAAATGCCTGCTCCGGCGTACGCGTGGTGCGCACGTAGCCCGTCATCCCCAGAACGAAATTCACCTGGCGATACGGCTGATAAACCTCGATGGGAACCTCCTCGCGCATGCTCTCATACTTGGTATTCCCTGCGATGCCCACAATCTCGATATCCAGCTTGGTTCCCGGATCCCCGCCCATGCCGATGTGCCGGCCGAGCGCATTACCGTCCTTGAAATACTTCCTGGCGAATTTTTCATTGACAATGCAGACCTGTTGCGCGCCGCGGGCATCGGTGATGCGAAAATCGCGGCCCGCCAGAATCGGGATGTGCATGGTCTTGAAGTAGTCCGGCGAAACGAACTGCATGTGCGGATCGGGAGTGTTGGTGGGCGTGTTCGCGAACCCTTCCACGGCCATGCTGTTGTCCCATTCGTCGCCGGCAAGAACTGGCATGACCGCCAGCGCCGACGATTCAACGCCCGGAATCGCATTTAAATTCTCCCGGAGCTGCCGGTAAAAATCCAAACTGCGCTCGGGTTTGTAGCCGCTCAGCGTGGGATTAATCTGGAATTCCAGCAAATTGCCGATTTGAAAACCCGGATCGAGTTCCTTCAGATTTCTCAGGCTGCGAATGAACAAGCCGGCGCCAATCAGCAGCAGCAGAGACAGCGTGACCTGCGCCACCACCAGCGTCTTGCGAATTCCCACCGAGGTTCCGCCCGCGATCGAACCAACCTGGTCTTTTAACGTCCCGGCCAGCTGCGGGCGCGTCGATTGCAGCGCTGGCGCGAGCCCGAAAATAGCGCCGGTCAGCAGCGAGACGCCCAGGGTGAATAGCAGGATGCGCGCATCGGGCGCCGTGGAAATGGTAATCGGGGAATCGCCCGCGGGCAGGAAACTGATCAGCGCCTGATCGATCCACACGGCCAGTATCAGGCCGGCAATTCCGCCCGCCAGCGCGAGTGTAAGGCTCTCCACCAATAGTTGCGACACTATGCGCCGCCGGTTCGCTCCCAGTGCCAGCCGCACCGCGATCTCCTTCTGCCGCGCAGTGGCGCGCGCGATCAGCAGATTCGCCACATTCGCGCACGCAATCAACAACACCAGCCCGACAATGGCGGTCAGCACCAGCAGCGCGTTTGAGAATTGCAAGCGCAGATCGGAATCTCCTTTGGATGCAGGCAACAGGTCCATCCACATCGTCAGGAAACGCTGCCTGGTTTCCGGAGCCGCGCGGGCGAAGGCCTTTTCCCGTACTTCCATTTCCAGCATCTGATGAAAGAACGGCTGCAGCGACGCCTTGGCCTGCCGCAAGCTCACGCCCGGTTTCAGCCTTCCGAAAACATTGATCCAGCGTCCGCGCCGAGAAGTAAAGTTGTAATCGAACCCCGCACCCACCGGGTCCATCTGCGCCTTCATCGTCAAGGGCACGCGGATCTGCGGCGAAGCTCCCGGATTCGTTCCATCAAAACCGGCCTGGCTCACGCCGATGATCGTCAAAGGATATCCATTCACCAGGATCTTCTTCCCAATCACGTTCGGATCCCGCGCGAAGCGGCTCACCCAATATCGATAACTGAGCACGGCCAGAGGATGCCCGCCCGGCGTCTTATCGTCTTCCGGATTAAACACGCGTCCCAGCGCGGGCCCCACGCCGAGCACCGGAAAATACGTGCCCGAAACCAGCTCACCGTCCACGCGCTCGGTCTTGCCGTCGGCGCTCACGCTCATCGAATTCCCCCAGCGCGCGAACATCCCGCTGAACACCTGGTTGTGAGCGCTGAAGTCCTGATACATGGGAAAAGAAAGCCGGTAGCGGCCATTGTTGCTGCCGTAATGCGGCCCGCGCCCCCACAGCAGCACCAGTTGTTGCGGATCTTTAACCGGCAGCAGCCGCAGCAGAAGCTGGTCCACCAGCGTGAAGATCGCCGCGTTCGCCCCGATGCCGAAAGCTAGCGACAGCAGCGCCACAGTAACAAAAAGGGGCGCCTTCCGAAAAGTCCGGAGCGCATAACGGAAGTCCTGCAGCAAATTGCCCATGACGTGATTACTCCGCTTCTACAAGAACGTTACAGGGCGCCAAAAGTTAGGCGGCAAGCGAACCCAGGCGGATGGTCCAGGGCGAAATGATGCCCGCACCAATCTGCTTGCTGTCCCAGGCTAAGCGCCGCCGCGTGTCCGAATTACAGCAAAAACCCTCGGGTTTTCCATGACCCAGCCTCGCTTCAAGTGTGGCCGCCGCGCTGGTAGAATCAATCGACGCCCATGACTCTTGCCGCGGGAACTCGCCTGGGCCCCTACGAGCTGCTGTTGCCGATGGGCGAAGGCGGCATGGGCGAGGTGTGGAAAGCCCGCGATACGCGCCTCGATCGCATCGTCGCCATCAAGCGGCTCAAACGCGAACACAGCGCCCGATTCGAACAAGAAGCCCGCGCCATCGCCGCTCTGAATCATCCTCACATTTGCACCTTGCACGACATCGGCGACGATTACCTGGTAATGGAGTATGTCGAGGGCTCGCCTCCCTGCGGACCGATGCCGCCGGAACAGGCCGTGCGGCTTGCCCTCCAGATCGCCGGCGCGCTGGAGGAAGCGCACTCCAAAGGAATCCTGCACCGCGATCTGAAGCCCGCCAATATCTTGATCACCAGCAAGGGTGCGGCCAAGCTGCTCGACTTCGGTTTGGCCAAACTGGCCGTCTCATCCGACCTGACCCAGACGGCCGCGGGCGCACTGATGGGGACCCCGTTGTACATGTCCCCGGAACAGGCCGACGGCAAACTGGCCGACGAACGTTCCGAAATCTTCAGCTTCGGCGCGGTGTTGTACGAAATGCTAACAGGCAAGCGGGCATTCGACAGCATTGCCGCCGTTGTACGAGACAACCCGGCCCCGCCGCCAGCTCCACCGGAGCTGCAGCGTGTAGTCATGCGCTGCCTCGCCAAGCAGCCCTCCGAGCGGTTCCAGAACATGACGGAGTTGAAAAAGTCGCTGGAACGCGCCGGCACTAAGCCCGTCGACCGCCCACAGCCATCCATCGCCGTGCTCCCGTTCGCCAACATGAGCCGGGATGCCGACGACGAGTATTTCTCCGACGGCCTGGCCGAAGAAATCATCAACGCGCTCACTGAAGTCCCCGGCATCAAAGTCATCGCCCGCACCTCCGCCTTCGCCTTCAAAGGCAAGAACGAGGACATCCGCAAGATTGCCGAAGCGCTCGGCGTGACTAATGTGTTGGAAGGCAGCGTCCGCCGCGCCGGCACCCGCCTGCGCGTTACCGCGCAATTGATTCATGCCGCCGACGGAACCCATCTCTGGTCCCAGCGTTACGACCGCGAGCTGACGGACGTATTCGCTTTGCAGGACGAGATCTCCGCGGGCATCGCCGTGGCGCTGAGAGGCAGGCTGGCGTCAATCTCGGCCGCCTTCCGGACCAAGGCCGCCGCGCAGTCCGCCGTTTACACGCCCAAGCTCGAAGCCTACGATGCTCTGTTGCGGGCTCGCTATCACCTGAATAAGGCCACGCCCGAATCGATGGCTCAAGCGCGGAAAGCCCTGGAGGAGGCCATCGCACTCGATCCGGATTATGCACTGCCCCATAGCGACCTTGGAAGCCTTTTCCAAGCTTCCGCGATTTACCATATCTTGCCGGCACACGAAAGCACTCCGTTGGCGCGGGCCGCAATTCAGAAGGCGCTCGATATCGATCCCTCTCTGCCGGAGGCTTTGGCTAATCTCGGGTCCATTGCTGCTGTGTACGATTACGATTGGAACGAAGCAGAGCGTTTGTTCAAGCTAGTCCTGGCGACTGGGGCGGTTTCACCTGCTGTTCGTTTTTCCGCTGGCGCTTATCTGTTTCACGCCGGACGGACCAGCGAGGCGATTGAACAGTTGGAGCGCGCCGTTCAGGATGATCCCCTTAACCTTACCTGCCGGACTGTCCTGGCATTCTGCCTGATGGTCTACCGTGAAGCGGATGCAGAAAGGGAATTGCGGCGCGTTCTCGAGCGCGATCCCAGCTTTTACCTGGCTCATCATTTTCTGGACATGCTCCACGTCCAGCGCGGAAATCTTCCGGAGGCGCTGGCGGAAGCCGAAAAAGCCTTTGCTCTTGCGCCCTGGGTTGGTTGGGTCCGAGGATTTCTCGCGGGCCTGCTCGCCATTACGGGCGAATCCACCCGGGCCGAGAGCTTGCTGAGCGAACTGGGAGACGGCGCCGCGTATGGCGCTCCGTTCGGATTGTTTTGCTACCACTTCATCCGCGGGGATATGGAACAAGCGGCGGATTGGGTAGAGAAAGCAATCCTGCAACGCGACCCTGCACTCCTGTATCCCCTACGCCTTCCGCTCCTGAACAAATTACGGCAAAGCTCCCGCTGGCCCCCGCTGGCGAAAATGATGAGCCTTCCGGAGACTTGAGCCATGGGTGATTTCTTATCCGCCTTGCTTCCGGCCAGCGCCGATAACACCGTCCCCGGAATGAAATTGCCGGTATACGTATTCGCGCTCATCGCGGTTGTGAGCACGGTGCGGAGCCTGATCCATCTTTTGGCTCCCGATGGCGGCGCGGGCAGCATAGCGGGCATGGATTTAAACGTTGCCGGCGCGAACGGCATCGTCTTTGCCTTCGCTCTCTGGGGCAGCTCGCAGTTTATCTACGCACTAATTCAACTGGCCGTCGTGTTTCGATACCGCTCTTTGATCCCATTCATGTATGTGCTCTTGATTCTGGAAGCGCTGCTGCGCATGCTGGTGGGACGGATGAAACCGGTGGTCTTCGCGCACACGCCGCCAGGCGCGATCGGCAACTGGGTCATCCTGCCATTGGCCGCCGTGATGCTAGTGCTCTGTTTGCGGCGAGAGCACGTAGCCGTCGCGGCGCGAGACACGCCATGAAGCTGATCCGCGAGCGCCGCTGGATGCAATGGCCGGAGTCGGTTTTTACAGACTTGCGCCATGGCATGCTGCTTCTTCGGCGCGACGCGGGGGTGTCCACGCTGATCGTGCTTGTCCTGGCGCTCGGCATCGGCGGTAACGCGGCTATCTTCACGCTGCTGAAGGCTGCATTTCTCGATCCGTTGCCGTATCGCGATGCCGGCCGCCTCGTCACCGTGATGGAGAATATTGGCAACTGGACTCCCAGCACCTCCGAGTTTCTCGAGATCCGAGCGCGCAGCCGCACCCTGGAGCAATTGGCGTTCGCCGAGCACGTCGATATGCAGGTCTCTGGAACTGGCGACCCGGTGCGCGTGTTCGCCGCACGCGTGAGCGCGTCGTTCTTTCCCTTACTCGGTGTGAGCGCCGCTCGAGGCCGCACACTCGTGGATGAAGACAATCAGCCTGGGCGTAACCCCGCCATCGTACTCACGGACGCATTTTGGCGTTCGCGAATGGGCGCGGATCCTGGCGTCCTGGGCCGGACGTTGCGCCTGGATGGTCAACCCGCGTTGGTTGTGGGTGTGCTCCCGCGCGACTACCAGTTCGACTATCCCACGCTGCGCATTCCCGAGCGCGTAGACATCTACGTTTCGTACCCGATCGACCCCGTGATGCCGCTTTATCCCAGCAGCAGCGGCCGCGGCCTCGCGGTCCGCGTCATTGGCCGTTTGCGCGCCGGCGTCACCGAGCAGCAGGCCGCGGCCGAACTTCGGAGCATCGGACAGGCACTCGTCCGCGAACATTCAGGGGCGCAGTGGTTTCGCGAAGGCGCGCTACGCAATTTCACCTTTGAGACGATTCCTCTGCGCGATGCGATCGTGGGGACACAGCGCTCGTTGCTATGGTTGCTCCTGGCCGGCGTGGGAGTCCTGTTGCTGATCGCATGCGCGAACACGGCGCAATTGCTGCTGGCTCGTTCGCTGCGGCGAGGACGCGAGATCGCGATTCGTGCGGCGCTCGGCGCCAGCCGCCCCCGTTTGATCCGTCAGTTCCTTTTGGAAGGGCTGGTGCTCGCGGCGTGCGGTGGAGCTGCCGGTCTGCTGGCATCCCTCTGGATCGTACGACTGCTGGTAGCAGCCCTTCCGGTACGCGCCCCTCTGCTCGCATCGTCCCATGTGGATTGGCGGGTGACAGGAGTGACTATCGCGGTGACGCTGATCTCCGGCCTCCTCTTCGCCATCATCCCCGCCATGAAGGGCAGCTTGTGGACGCTCGGTCCGTCCCTCGGCTCACGTGTGAGTGGAGGAGAGGGCAATCGTTGGCGTTACGTCATGATTGCGGTGGAAGCCGCGCTGTCCATGTTCTTGCTATGCGGCGCGGGATTGGTAGCGCAGAATTTGTGGACGCTGATTTCGACGCCGGTCGGCTTCGATCCCAACCACGTACTGGCCATGCAAATCAAGCTACCGGCCAGCCAGCAGAACATGCCGGACCAGCGAGCGCAGACGATGTTTCAGGAGTATCTGAAGAAAGTCGCCGCGATCCCGGGAGTGGAGTCTGCCGCAACCGTCACTGGTCCTCCGCTTCGCCCCTCGCGCGGTGGACCTTTTGAAATCGTAGGACAGACGGACAACAACGGAGCCCTCAAGACTGTGCTCGCGCTGAGCAGTCAGGTGAGCCCGGACTATTTCCGTACGCTGCGCATTCCGCTGCTCGCGGGCCGTACCTTCCGCGATGATGACGCCGGCCAAAAAATAAGCGTCGCGATCCTGAATGAAGACGCCGCGCGACGCTTTGGGCTTGATCGCAACGTGGTCGGCAAGCAGATCCCGGACCCCGACGGCCCAATCACGATCGTGGGCATGGTTGGCAACGTGCGCGCACGCGGCCTCAATGCCGCACCGTATCCCGAAGTCTACTTATCGTCGCGGCAATTTTCCTGGGGCAACGTTTACTTGGTGGTGCGCTCGGCGATTCCGGCCGGACAACTGGCGAAGCAAGTGCGAGCAGCGGTCGCGTCCGTGAATCCGGACCAGGCCGTGTTTGGCGTGACCACGATGCAGGATTTCATCTCAGACGCGGTCAGCGAGCCGCGTTTCGACGCCTGGTTGATCGGCGCGTTCGCGCTACTGGCCGTCGCAATGGCGGCGGCCGGAATGTACAGCGTGATCGCCTGTTTGGTCTCGCAGCGTACCAGCGAGATCGCCATCCGCATGGCACTTGGAGCAAGCCGCGGCGCAATTGCGCGCACTATTCTGGGCGCGACGAGCGCGTGGGTCGCCGCAGGATTGGTCCTTGGCCTAGGACTTGGTCTGGCGACGCGGAGCGTGGTGCGCACACTTTCCAGCGCGACGGTGCAAGGCTCCCCGTGGATGTACGCGGCAGTCGCCGTATTCTTCTTCGCCGTGACGCTGGCCGCGGCCGGTGCCCCAGTGCGCCGCGCCAACCGGATGGACCCGGCCGCCGCGCTCAGGTGCGATTGAGATCCTGGCTCAGCGCGCCGCGCGCGTGGAAGCCCCGGCAGCCCCGCCGATCTTCATCGCGAACACCGGCACCGCCATATCGGCCGCATCCCGCACATTGCAGTACGGGTCTTTTCCGAATCCATACCAAAGCACCGCGTCCGCCGGCAGCCGCCCCTGCACATACAGCAATACCGTGCTGGCCTCCGCCGGATCGACTCGAGTCTTATAAATCATCGGAAGCAGCGCGCCCTTGGAATCGTGAATCGAAAATCCCGATATGCGCCCGTCCGATTGCAGCCGGCCGTTGACTCCGGAAAACGAAACCTTCAACACGCCGTTGTCGAGCGCAGCCTCCATCGGCCGCGGGCCGCGCTTCATCTCTCCGTAGTTTTTCAATCGCGCAAACAAGTCGATACAAACCAGGTCCGCCAGACGCTTCCCGAGGCGCTTCAAATCCGGCGTGCTGACGTGAATCGTGTCGTCCAGTTGCAAATCCACCGCCGCCACCATTCCTGAGTGAGGAATCTCGGACTCGGCCCGCAGCTGCGCCAGTTGCACGCGGTTCCATTCCGTGACGTTAGTGTTATCGACGTGGCGCCCGATCTGCACGTAGTAAAAAGGAAGATCCGGCTGATTCAGATCGGTCCGCACCGCCTTGACGAAATCCTCGAACTTCTGCAAAAACCCCGGCTCGGCCTTCACGTTGGCATCCGACTCGCCCTGATACCAAAGCACGCCTCGCACGTGCCCACCCACCGCCTGCACGCGCCTGTACATCGAGCCGTATAGCGATTCCCCCTCGCGATCTTTCCAGCCCGGGTTCCACTGATCCATGGACGTGCCGCCGTGCGCGCACGGAATCAGCCCGATCGGAATGCCCGTGCGAGTCACCATTTCCACCGCGAACGGCAATCCCAGCCCCGCGCCTTTTTTGCGATTCGCAAGATACGTTTCGAGTGGTTGTCCCGTCAGCCGCTCCGGCTGATTCTGCGCGTTCAACGGCCAATGCACTGGATCCACCGCGCTCACCACGGTGTGCAGCGGCTCTTCGGCCGACTTCCAGTGATCCGCCATGTCGAAACTGCGCACCAGCGGCGCGGGCTGCTGCACGTCCAGCAAATCGCCGTGACCCTCCATGTTCGATTGCCCGGCCAGCACCCACAGGTCGCCCACCAGCAGATTGGAAATCGAAACCGTCGAGGACTCTACGCCCAGCATCCGGACTTCGAGCCGGTACGGCCCTCCGGTCGGGATGCCCTTCAGCTCTCCGTTCCAGTGCAGCTTTTGGATTTTGCCGAGGTGCGCCCAATGGAACCCGGCCAGTTCGGTGGACCGCGCGTCCAGCAGCCGCGCTTCCACTTCCTTGCCGTCCACTTTCTTGCCGGACGCCGTGCCGCTCAGAACGATGCGCCCATTGTCATCGGCATCGCGCTGCAGCACCTGATTGTCGGCCGGGCCGATGCTGATGTGGAGTTCCTGCCCAACTGCCGCCGTCAGACAGAAGATCAAGCCAATGATCGAATGTCGAATGCGCATCAGGATTGCATTGTAGCAAGCCGAAGGCGCTAATTCGGTACTGGGCCGGTTTGGCTGACTGTGGGGCATTTCGAAAAGGTTGGCGACTACACGTCCAGGATTCCAATTCGCGGGGCCAGATTGTGAGACGGATTTCTGAAACGCCCGTTGCGCCCCCAACGGTCGACGGTTGTGTCAAAACCTACCCTTAGTGAGACGCCGGCCGCGGCGAGGAGATGGATGATCCTCAGTTGAACGGCGCGCCATAATGAAGGGGTGCAACGCCTTTCCCGCATTTGCGCCATTGCCGTATTGCTCCTGACATCGGGCGGGGCCGTCTCGGCAATTGAGAAGTTCACTTTCATCCGGAGCGCAGATGCGGTGGTCGTCGGACAACTAAAGCTTTCGAGCTATTTTCTTTCATTCGACGGTTTACATGTGAATGGAAGTATCGTGGCGACCGAGATCCTCTACGGAGGTGGGCACGCCGGCCTGGAGTTCGCGTACCACCTAGTCGTTCCGTGTTCTGTATGGGATGCAATTTCAGGGGTTTGTGGCTATCGCGGGGTGTGGCAGCATTGGTCCGAATCGAAAGAAATCGTTACTCGGAAACACATCTGGGCGCTCTTGAAAGGACCGGGCTCGTCGTGGACCTCCGAGGACCGTAGACTGGCCTTCATATACCATCTCACCGATCGCGAGAAGGTGATTGCCGTTCTAAAGGACCGCCAGCAACTCGAGCACGATCGCCCGAAGCCATAGCGTGTTTGCCTGGGGCGCATGCAAAATCCCTTTCTGGTTTCGTTTTCCGTCGTCTCAAAGCTTGCCCTTTGTGACGCAATAGAGAGAAAGCACGGCGGGGGTTAGCCGAAAGGAATATGAATTTCAGTGTAGCTGCCGGGTGTGGCGGCGTTTACCACGGCGGCGATAGTTTGAAGCTGGAACCTGACGCGAGACCATTTCGTCGAGCCGGTCAGAACCACAAGAGCAATTTTTCGTCCGGCAAGGTTTTGCTGATAGCGTATTCGCCTGTCGGTCGTGAGCAAAACATCAATCGCCGCTTGCTCTGCCGCGTCGAGCAACGCGCCGTTGCTGAGCCTGTCCCATCCTTTGGATTGCGCCGTAATGACGGTGTGGCCGGAAAGCGCACCGTTGAGGCCCTTGGGCGTCCCGTGATCAAAGAGAATGAGCATCGACCGGCGCTGGCTCCGACTGCTGCGGCGCTGAAGCCTTGAGGCTCTTTGCCACGAAGTCGAGTACCGCCGTGATCTGCTCGCGCGTCACGTCGAATTGTTCCATCACTTCCTCAACGCTTAAATCCTCAAGGTTTTCGATGACCGTAGCCACGGGCAAGCGGGTATCCTTGAACACCCATGCGCCGCTCACCTTGCCGGGGATGCTTTCGACGGCGGGGCATTGCGACCAATCAAGAGTTGACATGCTCTTAGCCTCCTTTTCATCGTAGCTTTTTAGCACGGCTCGGCGGCGTCACGCTGGGAAGGAAAGGGCGTGAATCCCGAAAGTTAATCCTCTGCGAGAACTGCGCGACGATTACTTTTCGGTTTTTGCGTTAAAGGTGGTCGTCGCTGCTTTGCCGCCCTCTTTATGAGACGGCGTTGATGTCCACGTAATCGGATAGCGCCTTGTCAACCGAACTACCGGCCGCGTCGGCACAGAATTTCAAACTGACTACCTGCTAATTCGAGTACACAAAAGCAGCGAATGTTTCAGTTCTGCTTGACGGCCGGTTTCACTTCCACCTTCCGTGGCGCAGCGCTGATATTGCCAGCCGCCTTGGCCGCGGCTTGTTCAGAAACTTTAATGTTGTTTACAACTTTGATCGCGCCCGCGGTCTTGGCCATGCGCGTGGCCGCACCTTTGTGCTGCATCACGCTAGTGGTGCCGGTCCAGGTGGCCACGCCGTCCTTGATGTGCACCTGAAAACCTTCCTTGCCGATCTTGGATTTCGCCAGCTTGGCCTTGATAGTTGCCTCGATCTCAGCGTCGCTGAACTTGCCCTGGCTGTGCGACTTAGTAAGTGTTCCCGCTTGCGCCGCCCAGGACCAGAGCACCAGCGAGAGAGTTGCTAAAAATGTCCTCATGCCGGATTAGTGTCCCGCAGCGGTTTTCCTCGCACGAAAATTCGTCGGTTCACCGTCGCCCCGCCTGTAACCCTCCCTCGGGCCTGCTTTTCGGACGCCCATCTTTGCCAGAAACCTGCGGTCGCCTCGGGGTTTTCCCTTAGCGTCTCAGTGTTTCCGGCGGTCGATGGACAGAAGGGGAGGGATCGACAGAAGATTTCAATGGAGCCCATGAGCGCGGTACCTTCTCGCTCAACATCAACCAAACTTCAGGAGTCCAAAATGAGAATACGCTCCAGGATGCCGCGGTGGGTCGCTACCATTGCGCTCGCTTTGCTCGCCCAAACTGAATCCCAAGCACAACGTCCGGCGGCGCTGTCCCCGGAAGAAGTGCAGAGATTGGAAACGGCTGTTCAGCGAAATCCTAACGACACCGCGGCGCGAAGCAGGCTTCTGGATCACTATTACCTCGACCGGTCGGTCGATCCAACTGAAGCCATAGCCGCTCGGCGACGGCATATCCTGTGGTTGATTGAGAACGCTCCGGAGAGCGCGCTGGCGGGCACCTCACAAGCAACCATCGATCCTTCCGGCTATTCTCTCGGGGATGCGCAAGGATACAAGCTCGCTTCCGAAGCATGGCGGAGGCAGGCTGCAAATCCGGACGTGAAGCCGGCCGTGCTGATGAACGCCGCATTCTTCTTCAAAACACTCGAGCAGCAATACACCGTCAGTCTGCTGGAGCGAGCCCTGAGCCTCGATCCAAAGAACAAAGAGATCGGCGCGAGGCTCGGCGATGAATATGCTCTGATCATCCTTGGTGTGACGTTGCTCAATCGAAACGGGTACCCGCTCAGAGCCGATCGTGGCCTGGCGCAATCCGCTCTTGCGAACACTGCCCGGAACGCACTGACGACCTCGCGCAATCCCTACGCGCTGGCGAAGGCAGGTTACATGCTGGCATGGCAAGGAATCATCGTGTACGCTTCCGGGCAGATCCCCTTCAACCCCATGCCTTTGGCTAGAAGCGCCGTGGACCGCGCGGTGAGTCTTGCGCCAGGCGATCCCCAAGTTGCCGCCGCACGCGAACAGGTTCGAGAATTTGAGCGGATGGCGCAAGCAGCCACGCGCACCCAAAAGGATGCGCCGCCAACGCCGCACGTCAGCGCGCAGACTCCCGGCCATTCCACTGCCTCACCCAGCGCCGCTTCGCCCCAGGCGGCTGTCCCAGCCCTGGCAGCAGATGCAGCGCCGGCTCCCAGTACGCCTGCAAAAGAAGATCTCGCCAAAATCACGGTGGGAATGAGCCGGGAAGACGTGCTGAAGCTTGGCCCGCCCGCGTCCCGCACCACCATGGATGACGGACACCTTACCGAGATCTTCCAGTATTTCGTGAACACGTCGACGGTTGGCACCATACGGCTAAGGGACGGCGTTGTGACCAATGTGCAAATTCCTTAGTCCCGGATTCTGCCTGCTCACCCTGCTGGTGACTAACCCGCTCGCAAACGCGGAAGTCAACGCACGTATTCTCGAAACCGGCCCGCCGGCTCCCGTAACCCTGGGAAAAATGGAATGGCTGAACATCCGTGTCTTCTATACAGCCGACGAAGAGGTCATATTCAGCCCTGACTCCTATTACAAGGACAAGCGCGTCTTCGACGAAAATCACTTTTTAGTTTCTGGCTTTCGCCCGCCCGGCAGCGGTGAAGCCGCCGTCGCCATCGCTTTCACGGACTCAAGAAGAGTGGACCTGCTGAAGGTCTTCGCCTGGAGCAGATCGGGCCGCGTGATCGGGGAAATGAGCCTCCCGGTCGATATCCGCTGGACCGGACGTGCGCCGGCCACCGCGAAACAAACTCCGGATTGGGCCCGCGGCCTGGAAGACCAACAGATCGAGCAGGCTCGGAAAGCGGCTACACCACAGTCTTGGACCTGGAGCGAAACGGCCTTGGGCATGGCAGCCACGGTGCTCATGTTTGGCGCCGTTCCCGCTTACTTCGTTCTTCAGGTGATCGCGCTGTGGCGCTTGCGAAGCGGGTGGCTGAAGGCGTCGCTGCTTCCCGTGATCCCGATGATTCTGGTGCTTGTGTACACGATCGACGCCTACAACAAGGAATCGAACCTCTGGCCTATCGTGCTGATCTTCTCTTCGCCTGTAGCCGCGGCTTACGTGCTCGCGATTCTCGTCATCCATCGGATTAGCGAAAGAGCGCGCGGAGCCGTCGCGCCGGCTGCATAGTTCAGCGGCCGCCCGTACCACCCGGCCGATAAACCGATAACCCCTGCCTTGCGTGTCGCCGAACAACGATACACTGAAGTTGATGTCCGCGGGTACCACCATCCCGAGCACCGTCGCGCCGCCGCAGGTCAAGGCGGCCGCCGGAACCGCGTTCGGCATTTTGGCCGCCATCAGCTTCTGTCATCTGCTGAACGACATGCTCCAGTCGCTGATCCCCGCCGTGTACCCGCTGCTGAAGACTTCCTACCATCTGGATTTCAGCCAGATCGGCTTGATCACGCTGACCGTACAGCTTACAGCTTCACTGCTCCAGCCCCTGGTGGGCCTTTATAACGACTACCGGGTCATGCCTTACTCGCTTCCGCTCGGCATGGCCTTCACGCTGGCCGGACTGGTGATGCTCTCCCGAGCACCGCGGTTTGGAATGATTCTCGTTTCGGTGGCGCTGATCGGCGTCGGTTCGTCCGTGTTTCACCCCGAGTCATCCCGCGTCGCGCGCCTGGCTTCGGGCGGCCAGCACGGCTTGGCACAGTCGCTATTTCAGGTAGGCGGGAATGCGGGAAGCTCGCTCGGTCCACTGCTGGCCGCATTCGTGGTGCTCCCGTTCGGCCAGCACAGCATCGCCTGGTTCGCCACCGCGGCCCTGGCGGCCATCCTGGTGCTGACGGGCGTCGCGCATTGGCATCAAAACCGCCGCACCGTCGAAAAGCACGTGCCCGCACGTCACGCCGAGCGCACCCTCAACCTTTCTCCCCGGCGGGTCGCCGGCGCCCTCATCGTCCTGGTCGCGCTCATCTTCTCCAAGTTTTTCTACTTGGTCAGCTTGAACAGCTTTTATATTTTTTACTTGATGAACAAATTCCACATGCCTGTGCGCACCGCCCAGCTTTACTTGTTCATCTTTTTGGGCTCGGTGGCCGCCGGAACCATCGTTGGCGGACCGGTGGGTGACCGCATCGGCCGCAAGTACGTGATCTGGTGCTCCATCCTGGGCGTGCTTCCGTTCACGCTCATGCTCCCGCACGCCAACCTGTTCTGGACCGGAGTCCTTACGGTAATCATCGGCCTGGTGCTTTCCTCAGCCTTCTCCGCCATCCTGGTTTACGCCCAGGAGCTTCTGCCCGGCAAGATCGGCATGGTCTCGGGCTTGTTCTTCGGCCTGGCGTTCGGCGTGGCCGGAATCGGCGCCGCATTCTTAGGCAAGCTCGCCGATTCCACCAGCATCAGCCTGGTCTATCAAGTCTGCGCTTTCCTCCCCGCCATCGGCCTGCTGACGGCATTCCTGCCCAATATCGAACCGGCGCGAGCGCGCCACAAGTCAGCCTAAAGACATCTCTACCTCAGAGTCCGGCTTGGGCGGCCGATACGATAATTAGCAACTCAGTCAGTTGCCGACTTCGAAAGGACTTCTATATTTACATGGCACAATACTGCGCATTTTCAGGGAACGTTTTAGTAAACGGACAGACCGTTCTGGCGGTCATAAAGGGGATGGGTGCATTCTCTCAAACGGGTTCCGACATTCTGGCGCGTCACGGCATCGAGAAGCCGGATCCGGCGGGCTGGTATCCGCAGCAGGCCTGGCTGGATGCGTTTCAAGAAATTGCGAAAACAATCGGCCCCCGCACGTTGAATCAGATCGGCGCGAGCATTCCGGCCACCGCCAAGTTTCCCCCGGGAATCGATAGCGTAGAGAAAGCGCTGGCCTCGGTGGACGTGGCGTATCACATGAATCACCGCGGCGGAGAGATCGGGCACTTGACGTTTAAGAAAACAGGCGAGCGGCAGGGTGTCATGGAATGCCGCAATCCGTATCCCTGCGACTTCGATGCCGGCCTCATTTACGCCATGGTCCGTCGCTTCACGCCGGCCGGCTCGACTCCTAAAGTCACGCACGATCCGTCCAAGCCTTGCCGCGCCAAGCAGGGTGACTCCTGCACGTTCCTGGTTTCCTGGTAGACCGGCTCACCGGTAACCCAGGTGCCACGCTAGGCGGTAAAGACATCGTCATTACAACGTAATACTATGTTCTAGGGGCAAACCGATGCGTGCTTCAGGAGACAAGACCTCTACACGGGAAGCGCTCAATATCCGCATCAAGCCACAGGTGCGAGAGCTGATTGATCGGGCCGCGGAGTTGGCCGGCAAGAATCGCACCAATTTTGTCTTAGACGCCGCCTGCCGTGCTGCAGAGAGCCTTTTGCTCGATCGCACCGTTCTGAGCGTCAGTCCCAAGGCATACCGCCAGTTCCTGAAGCGCTTGGATGCCCGTCCGCGCCCTAATAAACGGTTGATCAAGACCATACGCACACGCGCTCCTTGGGATTGACCGGTGCCCCTGTCCGCGCCGGAACCACTGTCTGATAACCATCCAGTAGACGGCTTCGATTCGGGCGAGCTTTTCCTCGATCACTGGCTCAAACGCGGCGCCCGTGGGAATCAAGCGGAGTGGCGCTTCCAGAACTTGGGAAGGTTCCGGAGAAACATGCCGGACCCGATTCCGGTCGTAATCCTGGCACGACTAGCGGTCGATCAGACCTACCAGGGAAAGGGTGTCGGTCGAGCAATGTTTCGCGATGCTGCCTTGCGCGTTGATCAGGCCGCCGACAGCATCGGAATTCGCGGTATCGTCGTTCACGCGATTTCCGAGGAAGCTCGGAGTTTTTATCTTGCGCTCGGTTTCGATCCTTGTCCCGCCGAAGCAATGACTCTTGTAGTCACGCTGCGGGATCTGCGGCGTGCAATTGAGACCCGCTGAGTCGGCGCGGAGCGTCCCATCTGGCTGGTCCAAGCTATACTCGAAGAAGCGGGTACGCCAATGCCGATGGGTCAGAGGAACACCGGTCAGCCTGGACGAAAACACAATTTGCACAAACGAACCCAACGCACCGCCAGGACGAGAACTGATATCGTTAGCAACTCATTTAGATCCAGCGCAATCCTGACTATATCTCAAGTGATTCTTTGCGGTGGACTCCTGGCCCAGCCGCCTTCTACCCACCTCGCCACCCCCGGCGATACCGCCCCGGCGCAACGCTTCCAAACCTTCAGCGTCATGGACGACCCACGCCACGTCGGGGGCGAGGCCTACCGCATCCTGGTGCCGGCGGGCTGGCGAATCGAGGGCAGCGTGATGTGGAAAAACGGCGCGTCCGATCCCGCCGCCCCCTGGGTCAGGCTCATCGGTCCGGCCCGCCAGGAAATCGGCATTCTCCCGCCAACCACCTTCGTTTGGAATCCGCAATTCGGCCCGCGCTACCACCCCGGTTCTTTTATTAACGGCGCCGAGGTCCAGCCGCTGCTCGACCCGGTGCAGTGCATCAAGACCATCATCATTCCGCGCTACCTCCGCAATCTCGATAACGCCGACCTGGTCAGCCAACAGCCGCTGCCTGAACTCGCCCAGGCCGGCCGCCTAAAATATCCTCAGCCCGCCTACCAAAACGCGGCATTCCAAGCCGGCAAGATGCGCTTCGAATATGTTGAGAACGGGGTGACAATGCAAGAAGACGTTTACGTGCTGACGGCCGCCGTCCAGATCCGCTCCGGGCAGACCGCCACTACGCTCTGGGAACCCGATGAGATCCGCTACTCCAAGGCGCCCAAAGGCACGCTAGACGCTCAGCTTCCCTTGTTTGAGACTGCGATGTTCTCCCTGCGCCCGAATCTGCCGTGGTGGGCCCGGGTCCAGGAGGTTTCTGAGGAACTCGCGCGGCTGCAAGCGCAGATGGGTAACTCCGCCGCCTCGCGGGCGGTCCAGCAGCAGGCTAACGCGGCCGACCGCATCTACACCGAGAGAAAGCTCGCCCAGGGCGGCAAGCCCATCAGCGACGCGCTCATCCAGCGGTACCGGAACCATCAAGCCGTCATGGACCGCATCAACCAGACCTGGGACGGCGCCATTCGACAGGTCGAGATCTATCGCAATCCAACCAGCGGCGAAAACAGCGAGCTGCCCTCCGGATACAGCGCCGCGTGGGTGAACAAGAACGGCGATTACATGGTCAGCGGGAGCGCGAACTACGACCCGAACTCAGCGTCCAACGGCGGGTGGACGCGGCTGGAAAAAGTCAGCCAATAAGCACGGCGAGATCGGATATCCTGAAAAGAGCAAATTAGCCACCAGTTTGGGGAGGTCCTTTTGAAACTTATCGCTTCGATCACTCTTGCCGCGCTCGCCTGCGCCGCGCTTTTGCTGGCCGAGACGCTCAACGTCAAACCCGGCCAGTGGGAGGCTACCGTCACATCGCAAGTCACGGGGTTGCCGCCTATTCCTCCGGAAGTGCTGGACAAGTTGACGCCCCAGCAGCGCCAAATGATGGAGCAGCGCATGAAAGGCAATCAAACTCCGCGCACCACCACCACCAAATCCTGCATCACGAAAGAACAAATCGAAAAGGGATTCGATGTCGGCGATGACGACAAGTCCTGCACGCGCACGGTGGTGTCCTCCACCTCGAGCAAGCAGGAAATCAAGATCGAGTGCAGTCGTGACAACAACAAATCCAGTGGAACCATCCGCATCGAGGCCTCCAGCCCGGAGAGCGTCAAGGGCTCCATGCAAATGAGTATGACTGGGGGCGGCCGAAGCATGAACCTGAACTCCACGTTCACGTCCAAATACCTCGGCCCGACCTGCGAGAAGGACTCGAAGTAGCCTAGCGCGTCGAATCGGTCGGCCGCACCGGAATCGGCTCCGGTACCGCCGCCCCGTCCGCCCTCGGATCGGACGCCGCGAAGTTAGTCCCGGTTTTCGAGTCATGCAGGATGGCCTGGCCGCGTCCGAACGCTTCCACGTACTCGCGCGTGATCCGGATGATGTGCCCGCGCTCGGATAACTGCTGCAAGGTCTGTTCCGGCACTCGGGATTCGATCGACACTTCGCATCCGGCCGCGCCGCCCTTGGCAAACCGCGGCGATTCCAGCGCTTCCTGGATGTTCATCCCGTAATCGACCAGGTTCGAAACAAATTGCGCGTGAGCCAGCGGCTGCACCGCGCCGCCCATGATGCCGAAGCCGATATGCTGATCGCCTTTTTCCATGAACGCCGGAATGATGGTGTGGAACGGGCGTTTCCCTCCGGCAAGAATGTTGGGATGATTCGGCTCCAGCGTGAATCCGCCGCCGCGGTTCTGTAACTGGAAGCCCATGCCTTCCACCGTGACCTTGGAACCGAAGGAGCTGTAAATACTCTGAATCCAGCTGGCGATGTTGCCGTCCTTATCCACGATGGTCAGATAAGTCGTGTTGCTGCCGATCGGATCGCCGTTCTCCACTTTGCAGTTGGCCCGGTTGGGATCGATCAGCGCGGCCCGCTTGCGCGCATACTCCTTCGAGAGAAGCTGCGCCGTCGGAACATCGTAGGTGCGCGGGTCGGCATCGTAGCGATGCACGTCGGAATAAGCCAGCTTCATGGCTTCAATCCGCTTGTGCATCTCCATTGGGCTGAAAGGCCCCAGCTCCGTTGGGGGCTTGGTCTCCATGATGTTGAGCATCTCCAGCGCCGCCATGCCTTGCCCGTTCGGCGGCAGCTCGTAAACGCGCCAGCCTCGATAATCGATCGACAGCGGCTGCACCCACTCGGGCGAAAATGCCGCCAGGTCCTCGGCCGTCATGGTGCCGCCCAGGTGCTGCGACGTTTTGAGAATGGCCTTGGCGATATCGCCCTTGTAAAACGCGTCCGGTCCCTGGTCGGCGATAAGCCGCAGCGCGTGACCGAGGTCGGGATCGCGAAATATCTGACCCGTCTTGGGCGCCTGGCCGCCCGGCAGAAACACGCGCGTCGATTCGGCGTTGTTCTTGAGACCCCGGATTACCCCGCCGCTGTCCCAGATCTCCGCGATGCCTTCGTGCACCGGGTAACCTTGCTCGGCGAAATAGATGGCGGGCTGGAACAGCTCGCTCCAGGGCAGCTTGCCGAAGCGTTTATGAATCTCGTACCAGCCGCGCACCGCGCCCGGCACAGTCACGCTGTTAATGCCTTCCTGCGGCATGCGCGTGATGCCCTGCTTGGCGAGAAACTCCGGGGTGAGTGCCTTCGGCGCGGGTCCGGACGAGTTCAGGCCGGTGATCTTGCCGGTCTTGGCGTCCCAATACATGACCCACAGGTCACCGCCGATGCTGGTCATCAGCGGTTCGGTCACGGTCAACACCAGATTGGCCGCGATGGCGGCATCCACGGCTGTTCCACCGCGCGCCAGCATCTGCGCGCCCACCTGGGAAGCCAGCACCTGGCTGGTGGCCGCGATGCCTCCCTGGTTAATCACCATCGATCGGCCATAATTTCGGCCTGCCCCCAAAGTCTGAGGTTGTGGTCCGTTTCCCTCTTGACCCTGCAGCGCGAGAAGCGTGAACAGAGCCAACGTAGCAGCGCGTAATCCGGTATTGACCATGGGTTCAGTATACAATTGCGGTACACTGTCGGCATGATGCGGGTTTTGGCTCTCCTGGCGGCGCTTCCGATACTCGCCTCCGCTCAGAAATTATTCCCCCCGCTGCGCATCGTCGGCAATCTCTATTACGTCGGCGACGACGACCTGTCCAGCTACCTGATCGTCACGCCGCAGGGCGACATTCTGATTAACACCGGCTACGAGTGGTCGGTGCCGGATATCCGCTCGCGCGTTGCCACCCTGGGGTTCAAGATCTCAGACATCAAGATTCTGCTGGTAACGCACGCGCACAGCGATCACGCCGCGGGCGAAGCCGAAATGAAGCGCATTACCGGCGCCAAAATGGTTGCGATGCAGGAGGAAGTGGAGCTGCTCGAGACCGGCGGCAAGACCGACTTCCTGTTCGGAAATTCCAACTGGTTCCCGCCGGTCAAAGTGGACCGCGCGCTTAAGGACGGCGAAAAAGTCGAGCTGGGCGGCACGGTCCTCACTGCGTACCTGCATCCCGGCCACACCAAGGGCAGCACCAGCTACGCCCTGGACGTCGCCGACGGCGGGAAAACGTATCACGTTCTGATCGCGAACCTGGGCAATATCAACGATGGCACGGTGCTGCTCCACAATCCCAAATATCCCAACATCGTCCAGGATTTCGCGCGCACTTTCGAGTCCCAGGAGCAACTGCACTGCGACATCTTCCTGAGTTCGCACGCCGGCCAATTTGGATTACTGCGCAAATGGCGCCCGGGCGATCCGTACGATCCGAACCGATTCGTCGATCCCGACGCCTTTCCGCGCGCCGTGGCGCGAAGCGAGGCAAAGTTCCTCCAACAATTGCAGGAAGAGCGCGAGGAAGAACAAGCCTGGAAGGACCACCTGAAGTTCAAGGACACGATCCCGCAGCAGTTCTAGCTACGTCGAACCGAGGTACTTCTTCACGTCCGGATAAAGCAGCTCATGCACGTCAGGCCGGTCGAGATCGGCTTTGTGAACCACTCGCGCGGGCAGATCGATTTGCTTGGGCGGCGTCACGCCGTGTAGTTTGTCGACCAGCGTCTTCACCGCCTGGAAGCCCATTTGGAACGGATCTTGGACCACCAGCGCGCTGATGGTCCCGGCTTTGAGATCGGCGATCAGGTCGTCACTTGCATCGAACCCCACCAGCTTCACGTTGCCTGCCAGGCCGCGCGATTTGAGCGCCAGCGCCGCACCCGCGCTGCTTGGTTCCGACGTTGCAAAGATCCCGGCCAGATCGGGGTGCGCGGTGAGGATGTTCTCGGCGGCCTCCATTCCCTTCGCGCGAGCCGACATGGAGAATTGGCGCGCGACAATCTGGATGTTCGGGAACTCCGCCTTCATGACATCTTCGAAAGCGCGTTCTCGATCCATGGTGGAAGCGCTGCCCGGCGCGTTCATGACCATCCCGACCTTGCCTTTGCCTCCCACCAGCGCGCCTAGCTCGCGCGCTCCCAACTGCCCGGCCTGATAATTGTTGGTGGCGACGAACGTCATGTAGTTGCTGGAATCGACGCCCGAGTCGAATACCGTGACGGGAATGCCGAGCTGTGCGGCACGGTCGAGCGACCGGTTCAGAGCCTTCCGCTCGGCGGCCGCCACAGCTAGTCCATCGACGTGCTGGGCGATCATCGAGTCGACAATCTGCATCTGGCGGTCGTACTCGGTTTCGAGCGCGGGCCCATTCCACAGGATCTCAACGCCGAACTTCTGCCCGGCCGCGGCCGCGCCCGCGTGCACCGAGATCCAAAACTCGTGCGAGTTGGCCTTGGGGATCACCGCGATTCGCTTGGCCGCGTTGCGATTGCAGGCGGCCAATAAAAGCAGGGCCGCTAGCAGCGCCGGCTTACTGCGCACACCAGCCGCCGTCGACCAGAATGTCGGTACCGGTGATGAACGACGCTTCGTCCGAGCATAAGTACAGAGCGAGCTTCCCGATTTCTTCCGGCTGCCCCCAGCGGCCGATCGGAACGCTCGAGCTGAAGTGTGCATTGGCGGCGGGATCGGCGGCCAGCGGCGCGGTCATCTCGGTCAGGAACGGCCCCGGGCTGATGGCGACGACTGTGATCTTGTCGGAGGCAAGCTCCAATGCCAATGCGCGTGTGAATCCCAGCAGGCCGGCCTTGCTGGCCGAATACGCGGTGCGCTGCGGAAGCGAGATGTGGCCCATGATGGAGCTGATGTTGATGACGCGCCCGTAGCCGCGGCCCTTCATCTGCGGCACGAAGGACCGGCACATCAGGAAGGCGCTGGTGAGGTTGGTGTTGAGGACCAGGTTCCAGTCGGCCAGCGTGAAATCGACGCACAGGCTGCGCACCACCGTTCCGGCATTGTTGATGAGGATGTCCACCGGCCCGAGCTTGGCCGGAACGTCGCGCGCCAGTTCGAGGACCTGGGCCTCATCGCTGACATCGGCGCGAAACACTTCCGCCTGCGCGCCCAACTTGCGAGCTTCCCCGGCCACAGCCGAGAGCTGCACGGCGTCGCGCGAAACCAGCGCCAGCCGCGCGCCCGCCTCCCCCAGCGCCAATGCCATAGCTTTCCCGAGCCCGCGGCTTGCGCCGGTGATAAGGGCCACACGTCCATTGAGTGTCATAAGCGCTCATTGTACCGAGCGACGATGTGCTTGTAGGTGGAATTGATACGTCTAGGCGGCTGAGTCGATTTCCACCACACCTGCGAAACTCGCAGGCTGGGGTATCGCGAGCCCTTCTTCGCGCATACCCTCGAGATGAAACTGGATGGCTTGCAGGATCAGGCGCTCCACTTCTTCTCGGGAGTCTCCGACGCTTATCACACCAGGAAGGTCGGGGACGTATGCCCCCCACGACGTCGGGCCTTTCTCATAAATGACCGTGTACGTCATCGATCCTCACCTGGTAACGCTAGTCCGGTGCTTCGAAGGATAGCTTTTAGTGTCCCCAACGGAACGTCCTTACCCAGTTTACCTGATACAGTCACCACCATCCCTTTGTCAGGATGGCGGAATTGACGATGGCCGCCCTTGGTTCTCCTCAGCCGCCAGCCGTTCGATTCCAAGAGCCTGATCAGGTCTCGGACCTTCACGCTTTTCATAGTAAACCGGCGAGAGGCTCGACCCGAGCGGCGCGCACGGCAGTACGGTAAACTGGTGATGCGTTGTCTCGCCTCTGCGTCGATCGCCGCACGACGCTTTCTCCGCTGCATGCGATCGGAACCCGTACGCTATTTGTCGCCGCCCGCGGCTGTCTCGATGGACGACCGCTGGTACGAGATTGCCAATCTCGATCATCCCTGGATCACGCGCCGCTTCGAGGTGCTGCGCCACCTGGCCGGCGACCTGATCGCGCAGTCCACCGCCATCGCCGAAATCGGATGCGGGCATGGTCTGCTGCAGCGTCAACTCGAGGATGCCTACGACGCCGAAGTCGCCGGATTCGACCTGAATGAAACCGCTCTGAAGCAGACCGTTTGCCGCTTCAGTCCGGTCTGCTGCTACGACGTGCTCGAGCAGAGCCCGGAGTATGAGGCGCGCTTCGATCTGATCCTGCTGGCTGACGTTCTGGAACACATCGCGGACGAGGACGCATTCCTCGAAGCGGTAAAGTTTCACCTGGCTCCCGGAGGCAGCGTGCTGGTAAACGTGCCGGCGCTGCAGTCTTTATACTCGGGTTACGATCGCGCGGTTGGACACTTGCGCCGCTACCGGATTGGCTCGCTCGCGGCGCTGGCGCAGCGCCATGAATTGACACTGGCGCGATACACCTACTGGGGGCTGCCGTTGCTGCCGCTGCTGGTCTTGCGAAAACTGTGGATGCTCCGTCGACCGGGCGCGGGCGCTATTGCCGCGGGTTTCGAGACGGGTGGGCGCATCCGCGATCTGGCGCTGCTGTGGCTGTCGCGATGCGAGCCGATCCCGCAACGGTTCATCGGCACGTCGCTGATGGCCGTCTTGCATAGCCCGGGTTGAAATGGGCCGCCTCAACAATCCTCAAATCGTTCTTGCGGCCGAGCCGCCTGTGCGCGTCGCGCCAATCGTGGCTCTCCAGGCGCCCGATGCCGGTCTCGGACAACGCGCCGGATTCGCGTTGCTATGCATTTTCACCATCTCCGGCTACGCAAACGAATTCGCCACGCGATTGTTTCACGTGAAGGCCTACATCTCCACCGTCTCCTGGGTCCTTCTGCCCGTGTTGCTGATCCTGAGCGGCAATGTGTTCCGCGCGTTTCGCGATCCGATCGGCCGGCTATGGGCGCTCTTCCTGGCCTGGATTTTGCTGGCCACGCCGTTCAGCGTGTGGCGGGGCGGATCGGTGACGCTGTTGCTCGATTACATCCCGCACGGCTGGATCCAACTGCATTACTTCGCTGCTTTCGCGATAACGGTGCGTCATCTGCGGCGCCTGATGTTTTTCCTGATCGCTTCCGACGTTTTGCTTTTGATCGACTGCTTGTGGGGCGGCTCAATGCAGACTGGCCGTTTGGAAATTCCAGATAGCATGTTCTTCCGCAACGCCAACGACCTGAGCCTGCAGTTGCTCATCGCCGTGACCCAGTTTGTATATCTGCTGTACCAACCGGGACTGTGGAAGCGCGTGGCCGGTGGCGCTGGGATGGCCGCGGCGATGGTGTTCATGCTGGAAACCGGCGCGCGTGGCGCGTTCCTGGCGGCGCTGGTCCTGGGAGTGGCGGGCCTGGCGCTAACGCGGCATCGAATTCGAACCATTCTGTGGGCAGCGCCGGTCGCCGCGGCGGCTATGTTGATCGCACCCTCCGGCGTTTTCCATCGCGTCACGCTGATCGGGTCGCAATCCGATGCCGTCGCTTCGGATGCGCTGGATCAGGCTGCGCTGGGATCGCAAACCCAGCGGATCGCTCTGCTGCGTCAAAGTGCGAAATACGCGTTGCTGCATCCCTTGCTGGGCGTGGGGCCGGGGCAGTTTGCCGTAGCGGCGTCGAAAGAACTCACGCGGGAAGGGAAGCAGGCGCCCTGGCTTGGCACGCACAATTCCTATACCGAGATCGCCAGCGAGTGCGGCCTTCCCGCATTGCTGCTGTATTCGGCCGTGATCTTTCTGGTGCTGCGTTCGAACCTGCGCATCTACCGGCAGGCAGATGGCCGCCGTGCGGCCGGTGGCGACGCGGGCGTGAGCGCTCTAGCGTTCTGCCTGTTTGCGAGCGCCTTGGCTTATGCCGTGGACACGCTGTTTTTCCATGTCGCCTACAGCAGCTATCTTCCGGCCATCGCCGGCATGAGCATCGCCTTGCGGCTGGCGCTGGAGCGGAGGAACGAGACGGCATGAAACACGCGCTGGCGCTGGGAGCGATTCTGGCCGTGTTCGCGTTCTTTGCGCGCAGAGAAGTCTTCTCCTGGCCTTATTACTACGACGAAGCCGACTACATGTTCGCAGCCTCGCTGGGCTGGTCGAACTATACCGATCAACCTTCACAATCGCTTGCGGATTACATCCGGACCGGCCTGAGAGACGGTCGAGATCACGCGCGGCGCCCCATGCTCTCGGCCAACAGCCGCGCGGGCTCCGACGTAAACTTCTACCGGCACTGGCACGGCCCGCTGTATTTCTACTGGCTGGCGGCACTCGCTCCGCTGCATCTCAACGAACAAGCGACGCGCGGCTTCTCTTACGTTTTTCCGGTGCTCACCGCGCTGGTCATTTATTTCGGAAGCCTCTGGCTTTTTCCACGGGGCGGCTTGGCCGCGGTGCTCAGTTCAGCCTTTTATCTCTGGAGCTATGCGACTGTGTTTAGCAATGAGATCGCACCGCATCAGCTTTTCGTGCTGTTCACCGTGACCGCATTGCTGTTGCTGATGAAGTGGCGCGCAACAGGCGATCAGCGCTTCTGGTACGGCTCCGTGATCGCGGCGGCTTGCGCATTCTGCACGCTGGAAGTGGCCTTCGTGCTCCTGGCGGTGATGATCGCGTGCGGGCCTGGTCAGACTCGCAAATCGATATTTCTGTTCCTCGCGACCGTTCTGTTTCTCTGGCCCGCCGCCGTGCTCAAGCTCAGCTTTGCGAAGGCCTATCTGTTCATGGCGTATCTGGCTCTGATGCGCAAATCGGCCTGGGGCGACGCCGGATTTGTGGAGACCTGGCAACACCGCTTCGTCGAATCGCCCGGGGAGTGGATCTTGTTCGGTGTCGCGGCCATTCTCTGTTTCCGATTCTGCGATTCGGCCACGCGAAAGATGTTGATGCCGGTAGTGCTGTATGGCGTCTTGATGTTGCTTGTTCTCCTGCGGGTGAACACCGAAACGCCGCGCTATATGCTTCCGTTCTTGCCGGCGTTTCAAATCGCCGCCGGCTTCGTGTTGGCCGCTGTGTTGAAGAACTGGAAAGCCGCTCCGCTCCGATTCGCCGCGACCGCCGCAATTCTTCTTTTGCTGTTCTGGAATACGTACACGCAGCTTCGGGCGCATCCCATCCTGCCGGCGCCCCGGCTTGCCGAAGTTCTGGCTCGAGTGCATCCTCTCGAAGGGCAGAGGTTGCTGGCGCCGCAAAACGATCTCCCGATGATTCATTACTATCTGCCGGGCGTAATGGTCAGCGGGTATGCCGACCAGCGCGAGCGGTCCGTGATGCTGGCGCAGGACAACTTCGACGCGGTTTTATATCCCGGCTACCCAATCAGTCTCCAGAGACAATCTTCGGCCTCTCGGCACTATCTTTCTCAACGATGAGAGAAAGCCCAGCGGGCACCGACCACGGGACGCCAGAGCGCAGCCGGCGCTTCGTTAATAACGTGCTGTGGAACTGGCTCGGGACGGCCGTCAGCCTGTTTATTGGGTTCGTCTTATCGCCATACCTGATTCTCAAGCTGGGCGCGGACGGCTACGGCGTGTGGGCCATCACGTTTTCGTTGGTCGAGTATTACTGGTTCTTCGACCTGGGCTTCCGATCCGCGACCGTCAAGTTCGTCGCGCACTATTCCGCCATCGACGACGGCCAGAACGTCCGCGCGGTAATCAGTACGGCATTAGTTTATTCGACTCTCGCGGGCGCGGTGGTCCTGGGCGTAGTGTTCGCGCTGGTGAGCTACGTCCAGCGATTTTTCCAAATCCCGGCGAACCTGCGCGGCAGTTTCCAAACGCTAATAATTCTGATCACGTTGAACTGGTGCCTCGGGCTGGTATTCAACGTGTTCAACGCCAGTCTCGAGGCCGTGCAGCGCTTTGAATACTCGACTAAAGCATCCATTGTGTCTGCCGCGGTGCGCGCCATCGGTTGGGCACTGGCGCTGTATCTGGGCTACAAGCTGGTCGCGATCGGCGTAATCGCAATCGTGAGCCAGGTGGCCGGCTACGCGGTGAACTGTTTCTATTTCCGACGGGTGTTTCCAAGCCCCCGGGTTTCGATTCGTCACGCGAGCTTCGGAACGTTGCGAGAGATGGCGCGATTCGGAATCCATACCTTCGTGATGACCATTTCGAACCAGCTGCTCAATCAAGGCGCGCCGCTGCTGATCGGACATTTCCGGCCCGCGGCTTTCGTCGGCTTTTACAACTTACCGGTGCGGCTGCTCCAGTACACCGTGGAGTTGGTGGGGCGAATCGGCATTGTGACTAACACCAATGCAGCCGAGCTGGCCGCGCGTGAAGGCTCGGAAGGCCTGAGCGGCCTGGCGGTTTATACCAATCGCTATTGCCTGGTGATCTTCATGCCGCTTGCGATCCTGCTATGGACGCACGGGCCGCAATTACTCACCTTTTGGGTTGGCGCGCAGTTTGCAAGCTACAGCGCGAAGGTCCTGCCGATTCTGGTGGCCGGGTACGTCGTCGGCGTGGTGGGACAATTCAGCGCCGGGATGCTTTTGCAAGGCCTGGGAAAGCATCAACGCTATGCTCGAACTCTGCTGGTGGAAGCGCTGGCCGCGCTGCTTCTGCTGCTGATCGCGATTCCGCGTTGGGGCATTGTCGGAGCGGCTTGGGTTTCGGCGTCGCTCATGATTCTGAACCGCGGACTGATTGCCTCACTGCTAGTCAGCAAGACCATCGGCCTGCCATTTGCGCAATACCTGCGCGGCGTATACGCGCCGCCGGCGCTGGCGATGCTGCCGGTGCTGGCGCTTTCCTTCTGGCTGCGGTCAACCATTCTGCCCGGGAACAACTGGATGCAGATTCTTGCGGTGGCGGCCATCGTCGGGCCCGCCTACTATTCATTGGCGTTTTTCGTGGCTCTGGAACGCGGGCATCGAAGTTTGCTCGCTAGCTGGATCGGGAGCCGATGGCATCCGGTTCTGGCCGATGGAGTGGCGCATGGTTAGCGAATTTCCGCGTCTGTGTGTTATCGTCCCTTGTTACAACGAAGAGGAGATGCTCGGAGAGTTCTTCGCCGCCGTGACGCCGGTTCTAGAAGACGCGACCGATGGAGAATGGGCCATCCTGTGCGTCGACGACGGCAGCGGCGACCGCACCTCCGCCGTGATCGAGCAATGGCACCGGCGCGACGGGCGCATCTCGGGTGTTCGGCTCAGCCGCAACTTCGGCCATCAAGCGGCGCTTTCGACCGGCCTGGCTTACGCGCGCGGCGAGTACGTCGGCATCATGGATTGCGACTTGCAGGATCCGGCCGAGGTTCTGGTGGAGCTGTACCGCGCCTGTTTGCGCGATGAACTGGATGTCAGCTACGGCGTGCGGGGTCGACGCGATGCACCCTGGCTGCTGCGTGCGGGCTACTCGGCGTTCTATCGCATTATCCAGCGCGCCGCCGATCACGAATGGCCGCGCGATGCGGGCGACTTCTGCGTCATGAGCGCGCGCTGCCAACAAGCGCTGCTGGCGCTGCCTGAACAATCGCGCATGTTGCGAGGCTTGCGCTCCTGGGTGGGTTTCCGGCAAGCCGGGATCGTGTACGATCGTCCGGCGCGCCTGCGCGGATCGACCAAATATAATTTGCGAAAACTCACCGCGTTGGCACTGGAAGGCCTGATCTCCTTCAGCAGCATTCCACTGCGTCTGGCGAGCCTGATGGGAATCGCGATGGGGCTGTTCTCGGTTGTATTCGGAGTGCTGGTGCTGGTGAACCGGCTGTTCCCGCGCTTCACCGTGCTCGGATATTGGGTGGGCGCGAATCCAGGCACCGCGACGCTGCTGGTGTTTCTGGCGTTCACTTTGAGCGTGCTGTTCGTTTGTCTGGGGATCATCGGTGAGTACCTGGTTCTTTTGCTGCACGAGATCAAGCGCAGGCCGGCCGCCATCGTTCAGTCCGTGATCGGCGACGCGCGGCCTTATGACGCTGCGTACGCGGTGCTGGACTCGAGCGCTCATCCGTCGCTCTGGACCGTAACCGCGCGCTAGCGGCGCCGGTAGAGTTTCCACCAATCCGATTCGGCGCACAAAGTGAACTTACTCTGGATGGCCGGCAGATAATTGCGGAATAGTGCCGCAGCGTCGGGCTCCGAGGATGCGGGATGCTTCGGCACCATCACAATGTCGGCGGATCCGAACAACCATTTGGGCGAAGGCTTGTGCTGGTCGTTGAAAGTGTGATTGAAGGCCAGCGCCGGTGTGCCTCCCTCGGGCGGGCGGCGCAGCAGGGCGTAGGGAAACGGGTTCACCATGTCGAGAGTAAAGACCGTTTGGTCTGGTTTGGAAACGCGCTGGATCAGATCCACACCGTCGTTGACGTAATCGACGTAGGCGCGGCCGTTGCTGCGTTGGTCGGCGTCGGTTCCGTCGGGTGTGTCGTAGAGAATCAGGTTCCTTAGAGGCGTGGCGTGAAATCGCGCGACCGGAGGGTTTCTGTGGGAGTCGACCAAGGCGTACGCGAGGCCGCTGGCGTCCCCGATGGCGATCGGTGCGTAGCAGATCAGGCCTAGCAGGATGAGAACGGTTTCTGGTTTGGGAAAACGCGGCGCGTTCCATGAAACGCGTGCGATTGCGGCGCGGCCTTGTTCGACTAGCAGCAGCGCCAATAGCGCATTCAGCGGATAGCCACTCGGTTGGGCATTGGTGGCCAGCAGAAGAGCGCCGCCGATCCACACCAGCGCTGTCACTAGCAGCGGCCGCAGTCTTAAGGTGAGGCTCGAGGCCAACACGGCCAGCAGGGCCAGCGGAAGAAAATCGCCCAGGCCCTTGAAGAGCGACCAGCGAACGTTCCATAGCGACAGGCTCGAACTCCGTGCAGCACTCATCAAACGCAAATCGCTCCCAAAGGCAGCAAAATCGAACCGCAAATACGCCATCATCGCCAGGCCGGCTGCCGACAGGCCGATCGCAATTCCGAGGATGCGGCGCAACCCGCGTTGTTCGATCACCACCGAACAAGCTGCGAATCCCAACGCAACCAGGCAATAGCTGGGCTTGAGGAACAACAACGCGACGGAGACAACACCAGTCGAGACTCCGCCTATCAGAGTGCTCTGACCCGGCTGAAAGCATTCCAAGACGACGAGGCCTAGCAGCGCGTAGCCATAGCGGTTGTAAAGCATGGCGTGGCTCAACACATTTGGTGGCCAGCCGATGGGGAACGGCGCCGTCGCGATGAGGGCCACGACGATTCCGGCCAGCGTCGCCGGAATCGCCGCCATACGCCGCCGGCTGATGGCGTAAGCCCAGCAACCTGCGATTCCGCCGACCAGCGCGCTCATGTAGCCGATTCCGTTCGGAGAATTGTGAGCGAGCTTCAACCCAGCCGCTGACAGCAGCGACAAGAGCGGACCCATGCTGGGATTGAAATTGATCTCCGGACGTTGGCCGTTTAAAACGCGCCAGCCTGCGTCGAGAAAAATGAAGATATCGTGCCCGAAGATGCGCGTGTGGACCGCGCCGATGGCCGCGGTTACAGCACTAATTAGAAGAATCAGCAGCACCGCGCAGAGATCGGCGAGCCTAGTGGAGGGTTTCGACCAGATCGCGGTCACTCGGTCCAGCCAGCGCGCGATCGTAAGCCGCTCCTACTTTTCGACCGCCACCATGACGGGCGACGTGGTGATCTGGCCGCCGTTGTTGCGCTGGATGATGTAATAGGCGACGCGTCCGGGAATGAGATTCATTCGAATCCGGCAACCGGCGCTGCAATCGGCGTATTTCACCGGTTCGCTGGCCCATCCAAACGGGCCCGCGACCGCGCCGCCCGGAGAACCGCTGCCGAAAAAGATTCCACTGAGCACCGCGTTGACGCCGGAAACATCGGTGATCTTCAGCGTGACATGCCCGCTGAGATTCCAGACCAAATAGATGCCGCCGGAAAAATTCGTGATGGATCGCGTATCCAGCACAGCGCCGGTCGCGCCGTCCAAAATCTGCGCGGTCTCCGATCGATTTCCTGAATCCCAATCCACAAAGTAGAACGCGACCTTGTGTGTGGCGCCATCGGTGAAATTGAGGTCTACCGTAAACGAAGTGGAACTATAGACGCTGGCCGCGACTCTTCCGGGACTGCTGACTCTTTGCAAGCCTCGAACGTCGGAGGTTTGCGTGGCCCAAGTGTACGGCGCTCCGCCGACGGCCACGGTCACGTAGCTGGGGTACAGGGTGGAATCCTGAATGACATTATATCCGTCGGAGCCGTACAAGGTTTCCCAATTACCTTGTGTCGCGGTGTCGATGTTGACGTAGCCGGCGCTGTTGCCGGGGTTTTGAGGCGGTGTGGTAGCCGTGAGGGGAACAGCGCCGATCGAGCAGCCTTGCTCCTGGCGCGGTGTCGGGTACAGGCTCGCCGGCGATCCATCCACCGGGCCGTTTTCGGCGTAGCCCCAGCAAATTCGCACCTGATCGCCGGGCGAGCCGGACAGCGTGACGTCGTGCGCCGCATAGCCGGTTCTCACTTGCGAATCTTGCGCCGGAAACGGCGGCATCGAGACTGCGCACACTTCCGAGCGCACGCCGTTCAGCCACCAGCAGGGCACGAACATCCAGGCACCGTCGGGAGTCATCTTGGGCGCGGAGAATTGATATTGCCCGCCGATCCCGGTGAAGGCGGTGGACAGCATCCGCTGGCGCAGTCCGCCGCGGTCGAACTTTCCAGAAACATCGATCTGTTGAATCTTGCCCGCGACCGGCGAGGCGTTGAAGAAGCAAGGCGCCACTTCTTCGTACTGATTGGTCAAACACTGGTTCTCGCCCGCGGCAAAGGGAACGCTGACATAACGGTCGCCGGCGCTGGAATCCGTCCGGCATTCACCCGCTTGAATCGCGAAGCATGCGGCGAAAGTGGTGGCATCGGTGATGGTGTTGGTGGCGGTGTTGGGACTGCTGACATCTTTCAGCAGAAACCGCCCGGCGAAAAGCACGAACGGCAGCTGCTTGGGATCGGGAGGGCCGCCCGAATACGGATCCGTGATCTTGTAGACCTGGGCTGTGCCCGCGACAGCGGTCAAGACGCCAGCCACGCCCGGACTCGACCGGTATTCCGGCCCATTGCCCGACGGCGGATTCAGATGCCGGTAATTCACCACCCAGCGCCGATCCCAGGGCGACGCGGCGAGTTGGTCATTGTTCATGTATTGCTGGATCAAGCCCGCGTAGCCCGCGCCCGACGCAGCCCAAGCGGGACCGACCGCCGCAATATCCGGCAGCGGCTGCATGATCTGCTGCGCAATGGGCAGGTCATAGAAGCCCGCGTACTTGGTTTGATCTTGCAGATCCACCGCGACCGCGATCTTGTTGTTCGGATTCGATCCGGGAACTTGAACGCCGTGCACCAGCACCAGCGCGGGGTTGTCCGGGAGCCACGTTGCCGACGGGTCGGTCGCGTTCATCATCCAGTTCGCCGCGGCGAGAATCCAGTTGGCGGTCATGGCGAGCGACAGGCCGTCCGAATGCACCGCGTTGATGGTGGCGTAAGCGGGTTGCGCGTTGTTGGGCCACACACCGCCGCCGCGCACCAGCCAGAGATTGATCTGCGACGCCGAGATCACATCTTTCTTGGCGATGATGAACACTTCGTCGTAGTCGTTATAGTTTTCGTTCGGCCGCACCCAGTCGCCCACGGCCAGGTTTTGCAATTTCGACCAGGCGGCGTTTGTCACCGTGGTTCCGTCAGTGCTGGTGCAGGGAAATTGTTGAGCTTCGGTCTTGCCGCCGGGATAAATAGCTTGCGTGCCGGGCGTGTGGCTGCAGGGTTCCGACGACACCTGAACCTGAATGCAGTGATTGCCGGCCGCGCCCAGGTTGACCAAGTACGCGGCAAGGCCGGTGGGGCACGCATAGGCTTCGTTGGCGGCCATGGAAGTGCCTGCGCCTGTGCCCGTGAAGGTCCAACTCGCGGTTTGTCCGAAGCCGGCGCGATTCACCGCCGTCACCGCCATTTCAAAAGGACCGTACAGAGCGTTGCTCGCGCTGGCGGCGTTGGGATACGGATGATCGAGCGTGAGGGCATGATACGTGCCGATGCCGTGAATGGGACCGTGCACGTAGCCCCAGCGGCCGGGATATTTGGAGAAGCTGTCGAAGACCTGAACCAAGTTTCCGCTAGTCGCGTCGAAGGCGCCGCAGACTCTTAGGTTCCGATCGCCGCCGCCCGTTGCGCCCAGGCAGCTCAACGCGTATCCGCTGGTCACCGTGACCTCGCCGACCGCAAAGCCGGACAGATCGAAGCCCGGGTTGTAGCTTGCATACGCGCTGACAATCTGTGAGCGCAGGTCCATGGGCGGGTTCCCGGACGGATTGGTGAGATTCGTGTAAGTGAAGCAGGTCGCGACAGGGTAGGAATAGGCGGCGACATATTGCTGAGCGCCGGACCAGTTCGTATACGCGGGACTGCATCCGGGCTGAGTGGGATCGTATTGCGCCGAGACCAGCAGCGCGGTTGTGCCGGAATTGTAAGCAGCGCTCGCCATGAACTTGCTGCCGTCGGTGGGATGCCATCCAGCGAAGGCAATGTTCGCCCCGTTTGGAAAACTAGCGCCGTTGGATGTCCAGGACTGGTTGGTAGGAACGCCGGATGGTCCCAGCGGCCGCGATTCGCCCAGCGGCGCGCCGTTCTGATCCTTCGAGATGAAAAGCCAGTAAGCCGTGCCCGCCCACTCGTGCGAGAAAGTGCACAGGTAACCTTGGAGCGTGTAGCCAGAGTAGGGATTTCCGGCGGCGTCGTTGGTCACTGCCACTGGGTTTGAATTGCAATGCTGCGGCGTCGCGTCTTCAAGTACCGACCAGGAGCTGGACATGTCGGCTTCAAATCCAAAGCTGACGTTGATGGATCCGATGGCGCCCTGGCGCACAATCTGAAATCCAAACGCGCGGCCTTCGTAATTTGCCGATGCCGGGCAGGCCGAGTTGCACGTTTCGACCGTGGTCAATTGCACCGCGGATTGGATGGACGCGATGGTGCAGTAGTTGTTCGCGCAACCCCACGCCGAGGAGCCTTGAATATAAATCTTGCTGCCGGCTGGCCAGTCCACGTCGAACGCGTTCTCAGACGTATAGGCCTGGCCGGGATTGGTCAGCGAGACAGTGTTGCCGTTGACGCTCACGGTTCCAGGCGTCGGAACCACATCGCCGTGCAGCGGCGTGTAGCCCCAGTTCGCAAACACCGGCGCGGGCGCCGCGGCCGGAATCTTCACCGTGCCGGTGGCGGCGGGCGTGCTTTGCAACGTGATATTGAACGTGCGCGACAAGCACGGCAGGCCGGCTCCTTGCGCGAGACAAACCGCCAGCGTGTTGCTTCCATCGGCGGCGCCGATCGCGGTGGAGTCCGCCGAGCCATACATGTACAGAAGGAGATCGTCGACGTTGAAGCGCGGGTACCAGTTGTTGAAAACGCCAGTCCCGGTCATCTGAAACGCTGGAAGCGGCATGAAGATCTGGGCCGCGCCGGTGCAATTGGCGTAACTTGCGCCAGCCGTGTTCAGATTCGCGGCGCTGGAACACACGCCGCTCGAGATCACGCCGGTCGCCAATGGCGCGCCCAGGCCGTCGGTGCTATTTTGACTCGCCGCATACGCGTCTCCGGCGAACGTCACTCGCTTTACTAACTGCCCGCTGAGCGGATCCGCCAGCGCCTGATTCCGCTGGCTTATGGTCCAATCGAACTGCGGATACGCGCGGTTGTCCCAGCCGTTGGGATCGAAGGGCGGTTGCTCAGGATACAAACTGCCAAGCCGCAGCGTGGATGTGGTGAACGATCCTTGCGAAGTCTGTGAGTCCACCAGATCCGTGATCGAGTAGTAATAAACCGTCTGCGCGGCCAGCGCCCGCGAGTGCAGTTTTCCGTCGCTGGCTTTTTGCGACGTCCGCAAACCGGCCACGAAGCTGACCGTTTTCCCCAGGATCGCCGACCCCGCGCGATTGCATCGCTGGGAAGCGGGGAACAGCGTGGCGTTGGTGTCGTCGACCAGGTGCGTCTGCGCCGCATCGCTATAGACCTGGACCGTACACTGCGATGGATCGCTGACCGTGAAGGACAGCACCGCCTGGGTGTTGGTGGTTTGGATTCCAACTTTACCGGGCGCGCCAAAGGAGGGAACGCAGCACAAAACGGCTGCCAGACCATACAAGAGTCGCTGCATCGTTGATCCCTACCAAGTTGTTAGTGCGGCGCGGAGCCAAGTATTCGCAGCTACGCAGACGTAATAGTAGGAGGTGTCGACCGACCAGGCGCCCTTGGTGCAGGCGGTCGAGGAAGTGGGCGGGACGGGCATCCACAACGCTAGTAAGGTGGGGTCAATCGAGAGGGTGGTTACGCCGTTGGCGGTGGCGCTGAGCAAGCCGGTTCCGGCCGCGATGTTGGTGGTGCTCTGGAATGCACGCCAGTCCTTGCCGCCGGTGGTATCCCAAGTGCCGTTGGTTGCGGTCCAGGTGAAAATTGGAATGGAATTGGAGGGAAATGCGCTCACGCCCGGCGCTGCCAGACAGCCCGAAGCGCAGGTTACCGTCAGGTTGTGGCCAACGGTGAGGTTTCCACTCGGATCCAGATAAACGTAGGCCGTGCCGGTGCCCGCGCTGATGGTAGCCGAGGTCGAAGTGGTGAAGGCGTACACCGAGCTTCCGAACCGCACATTGCAGGGCGCGGTAACCGAGCAGCTCGCGCCGAGGGTCAGCGTGGTCGCCGAGGTTAGCGTCGGCGCCAGGTCTGAAAGCTGGCTGGCGGACTGCGCACCGGTTCCTGCTTCGAGCGTCCAGGTGTTGGTTGCCGTGCAGCCATAGACGTTGGTGCCGGCGGCCGCGCTGGTCAGGTAGAACATTTGTCCCACCGAGCAACTGCTGGGCAGCGCCGCGCCGGACTTGAAGGGCGCGGTGCTCATCGCGCCGGTGAAATCCACGTCTCTGCTCTGCGCCTTCAGGTCAATCGCCGTAGGCGTCTGGCACCAGGCCTGGCACACGAAAAAGATAACAATCAGGTATCGCTGCAACACTGACGCGAGCCCTCCTTCATGCGGCGAGTATAGAGTGCGGCGGCGGGGTGCCGATGCTAAGTGCTTGATTTAACTGATCGACAGATCTGTCACCGTTTCCGCCGGCAGGGTCTAAAAATAGCGCTTGACAACGTGGTCGTTTAGTACTAATTAATTAGTATGCGACCGCGGCACAGCACTCTCACCGGGCAGGAGCTGGAAATCATGAAGGTGGTCTGGCAGCTCGAATCGGCCACCGTGCGGCACGTCTACGAGGAGCTGCTCAAGAAACGGCACATCGCCTACACCACCGTCATGACGCTGATGAACATCCTAGAGAAAAAAGGCCACCTCAAAAAGCGGCAGCAGGATCGGGCTTACGTGTATTCTCCGGCCAAGCCTCAGAAGCAGGTGATCGGGGCGATCGTGCGCGATTTTGTGCAACGCGTTTTCAACGGATCGGCCGAGCCGCTGTTGCTGCACCTGATCGAAGACGAACAGCTCACGGCGAAAGATCTGGACGAAATTCGGCGGGCCATCCGCTCCTCGAAGCCTCCTCAAAGCGGGAGGGCAAAATGACCGGCCAAGCGCTCTTCGACACGCTCCTGGTGTGGAGCGCGCAGATTTGCCTGCTGGCGGTGGCGGGCGCGCTTACGATTCGTTTTCTCCACCAACCCAAAGCGCGCCTGTGGGCATGGCAGGGGCTGCTATTGCTCTTGCTGGCATTGCCAATGATCGAGCCATGGCGCATGCCGTTACCTGAGGCGCTTCCTGCCCTGATCGAAGATGCCGGGGTGGGTCTGGGGCTGCGGCAAGCACTCGGTCCACAAGCGCACCACTGGAGCCGCGCTGATTTACTGTGGATCATCGCGCTCGGCGCGGCATTGCGGCTATTTTGGATTGGGGCTGGGCTGCTGCGTCTCGGCCGCTACCGGAAGGACTCGCGTCTGTTGCCGACGCCGCCAGTCCCCTTTGGAAGCAGCTCTGCCCGATGGTACCTGCATCCTGATCTTACGGGCCCGGTGACATATGGTTGGCCGCGCGCCTCGGTGCTTCTGCCCGCGCGCTTTGAAGAAATGGAAGCTTCCATGCGCGAGGCCATCGCCTGCCACGAGCTCATTCACGTAGTCCGTCGCGATTGGCTTTTCGTCATGGCCGAAGAAGCGATCCGCGCGGCATTCTGGTTTCACCCCGCGGTCTGGTTCGTCCTGAGCCGCGTTCAGTTGGCTCGCGAGCAGGTAGTGGATCGCGAAGTCATCCGCGTAACGCGCGACCGGGATCGTTATCTCGACGCACTGGTCGCGGTAGCCGAACAGAAGATTCAGCCGGATCTCGCTCCGGCTCCCCTATTCCTTAGAAAACGCCAGCTCGCCCACAGAGTGGCGGCTGTACTTCAGGAGGTTTCCATGTCCCGCACTCGCCTGTTCACCACGCTCGCGACGATCTGCTCAGCGCTGTTGGTTGCCGCGCGTATTTCAGTTTGGCTGATTCCGTTTTCCGTCCCGGCGCAAGTTCAGCCGGACGATCCCGGAGTCGCGGTGGACGCCGGTGCGGCGCTGCTGCATCGCACACCCGTCCACATTCCCGCGAACGTAACCGCGCGCGGCGTCGTGGTGGTTGAAGTGAGTCTGAATGCCAAGGGAGAAGTGAGCGATGCGCGCGTGTTGAGCGGACCGGACGAGCTGCGAAAGCCGGTGCTCGAAAGCGTCCTCAACTGGCACTATGAGGCTGGACCCGCTTCGGCCCAGGTCAAGGTCAAGGTCGCGGGCGCGGCTGCCGCTACGCACCCGGATGGAACGTCCGGCCCGACATACTACCTCGATCCCGCTTACGTGAATGGCCAGTTCCCGGCGACTCTCACGGCTGTGAATTTCCGTGGAATCACTGCTGACGCCCAAGAACACCTGCGTGGTGGACTGCCCTTCCACGAGGGCGACGTAATGCAGTACGACGATCTGCGGCAGGTGGAGAGCGCGGTCACGAATTTCGATTCCCATCTCAAGATGACAATTCACATCGCCGGCAACCATCAGTTTTCGCTGCTCTTCGCACCGCCTGGAGCCCAGGGCGATTCGGCTGCGGTCGGGTTTCCTCCACCAGCGCCGGGCGTTCAGCGCGTCCGCGTCGGCGGCAACATGATGCAGACGAAGCTTGTAAACAGAGTCATGCCCAAATATCCGCCCGAGGCTAAGCAACAACACATCACAGGCAAGGTGAGCTACAACGCGTTGATTGGCGCGGGCGGCCAGATTGTCGACCTGCATCTTATCTCGGGAGAGGCGATCCTGGCCGATGCCGCTCTACAAGCGCTCAAACAGTGGACCTATCAGCCCACGCTGCTCAACGGCAAGCCGGTGGAGGTGGTGACGCAGATCGACGTCAACTTCACGCTGGCGAACTAGCGGCTGTAGTAAGCTGGGCGTCATGCGATTTTTCTCTCGCCCCGCTTGTCTTGCGCTAAGTTGCGCCGCGTTTGTATTCGCTCAACAGGTCCCCGATACGATCGACGGGCACCGCGCCGCCGCGCGCGCCGCCGCCGGACAGGATCTGGTTGGGATTTATAACCGCGTGTGCCCCGGCGAAACTCCAGCGCCGCAAGGCCGCGGTCCGGCCGGTAGAGGCGCAGCCGCCGCGCCGCGCCCCGATCCTCCTCGCGAACAATGGTACGCCGAGCCGGTGAAGGTGTTCGATAACCTGTATTTTCTCGGCACCAAGATTCACGGCTCCTGGGCGGTGACCACCTCCGACGGCATCATCATCATCGACACGCTGTATAGCTACGCCGCCGAACCCGAGATCGTCGAAGGTTTGAGAAAGCTCGGGCTCGATCCGGCCAAGATCAAGTACGTGGTGGTGAGCCATGGCCACGGCGATCACGACGCAGGCGCGAAGCTACTTCAGGACGAATTCCATCCGCACATTCTGTTTAGCGCGGCCGATTGGGAACTGGCCGAGCGCGACACGCGCAATCCGATCCCGCGGCGCGACATGGTGGCCACGGACGGCGAAAAGCTCAAGCTCGGCGACACCACCATCACGCTCTACATCACGCCGGGCCACACACCCGGCACCATCTCGACGCTGGTTCCCGTGAAGGATCTGGGTCATCCGCACCTGGCGGCCGAGTGGGGCGGAACGGCGCTCAGCACCGCGACACCGATTCCGATGATCGAGGCCTATATCAAGTCCGCAGAGCGTTTCCGCGACCTCGCCGGGGGAGCCGGGGCTGACGTGATCATCACCAATCATTCGGAATTTGACAACTCCTTCGCCAAGCTGAATGCGCTCGCCACGCGCAAGCCGGGCGATCCGAATCCCTACGTGGTCGGCAAGCAGACCGTGCAGCGCTATCTGACGGTCGCCGAGGAGTGCGGAAAAGCGATGCTGCTGGCAGCGAAGGAGCAGCGGCGCTAAGCGCACCGCATACCACACTATCGAGCAGGTTGGCCCGGTTGAATCGCGCTGACCAACTCGAGCCATAGTTGGAGCGTCAAGTCGTGTTGAGCCTCATTGCTTGGCAAATACGGACGCATCTCACTGCAGTAGCGCTCCCTGAGGATGCCCGGCTTCAGGTAACCCGCGCGTGCGAGGCGTTCTACATCATCGCGATCACGTTCCCTATTGCCCTCCAACTTGGAAAGAGCTAAGTCGTGAGCCTCAAGCGCAAACAGACGTAATCGTCGCCATGCACCCGGATAGATGGGGACCAATCGTTCCACGTAATTTTCGGGCGCCGTCGCAATGGTAACAGCGTGAAGGTAGATCTTATGTTTCTTATGCAAGAGCGAACCCTCGCCCGCTATTTCAGTGAGACTTCGCCAGACGTTCGGGACAACGCCTAAAAAATCAACATCCCTCGTCGTGCGGGCGACGCCGTAAGTATGCGTCACAACAAAGCCGCCACAACAATGGAGTTGAACTTCTTCGGTGAGTAGATTATCCAGCTCAAAGAAGAACGCCCGCCACGGCTCCGGCGGCTCTTCAATGGGCGGCATATGGTAGCTGCTCTGCTGTGAGGCCGGTTAGTAGGTTCCAGTGGACCGCAGCTTCAGCTCGGTGTGTTTTTAACCACGCGCGTTCAGGTGCCGGCATCGAATCGCGGCAGAGCGTTCCTTCATTGGCCAGACGAGCTGCCTCGAGTTCGCTCTCCCATCGGGACAAGACCGGCACCGCCGCTTGGCGAACCGGTAAAGCTCCTGCTGTCTGCCACGCGAGATGCACGAGGTAACCAAGCCTGTTTTGAACATTGTGCAATTTGGCGGAGTCCCGAAGCCACTGCCAGTTCAGACCGGTATACGTGGTCAGCACCCAGGGCAAGGCTTCAACTAAGCGCGTGTCCAAATCCCGTTTCACGACGGCATTGAGCACCACTTCGGCGGGATTGCTCGCCGCCCTGGAACGAACATGCGCGAACCCTGGGTAGCCAAGGGAAGCCAGCTTTCTCTGAAGTTCATCCGGAGTAACACTCGAACGCTCCAGCGGTCCTTTCAAAGGAACCGCCGTAGGGAGCCTATAAAGCTTCGCAGCCTTTCGAGCGAGCGCAAAACCAGACGCCCTCAACCCCTTTTCGAGTTGTGACAGATAGGGTTGTGACACGCCCAGTGCGATGGCGGCTTCCACCTGAGTCAAGCCAACCTTTTCGCGGCCGGCCTTCCACTGCTCAGGAGTCATGGTATTATCCTCCCACGAAATAAAATATAGCATATAATGCTATATGTGTCAAAATAGAATCAACACTTGCAATGACTTGGCTATTTCTCCTGCTCCCTGACAACCGCTATGTCGATGTCTTGCGTTGAGCCGCCGGCCGCCCTTGGCGCTGTGATGACTCTGGCAGCCAAGCAGCAGCACTAGCGCGGCGGTTGTTTAGTTTTCCGTAGGCTGGTCGGCGTGATCGATGATGGTGATCTCGAGCGGAGCTTTCTGCTTTTCCAACCGAAGCCCGAGTTGTTCCTGCACGGCGGCGATCACGGCATCGCCGAAGTTGTAGGCCGTAACTGGGCTCGCGGCGCCTGTCGCGCGCATCTGGTTTGGGTCGGGCGGCGCGGGCTCGAGAGTGTAGTCGAAAAATCCGGTCAGCCCCGTTCGATCGATTACCGGAGTCTGCAGAATGTTCGACACCGTATTCACCAGCGCAACCACGGGCATTTTTCGGAACGTCATCTGGCCCATTTTGCCCGGCGCAAACAGAGGCTGTTCGTCATCTTTTGCTTTTTGGAGCTTGTGCCCGTTTTTAGCCACCACCAGCGCGTATACCGAAAGTTCTTTGGTTTCGCGGTGCAGAGCGAGTTTGAACCGGTCCTCAAGCAGCGTCTGGATCATTGCCCGAAACTGCGCGCCGTTGACTGGACCGGCGGCATCGTCAGCCTTCGCGGCAATATCAAATCGATCTATGTCGAGCCATCCGGGCCCGCCCTGCATCTGAATCCTTCGAGTTTGATACGCCACGATGATTAGCTCCGTCAGGGTGACATCGGTGGCCGTAAATCGGCCGCTCGGCGAGAAAACGTACGGAGTGTCGAAGTTCGGGCGAGGCCCCGACCTGTTCGGCTTGACGGAAGCTACGTCGAATTCCGGTCGCGTTTGCGCGCTGACGATGCTGGCAGCGAGAATTGCGATCGCGCCAGTCAACGGCCATCTGCGCATATCACCCGGTTTGAGAGGCGTCACAGGTCCTCCCTCAGCAAGCTTTCCGCAGCATAGCGCGTTTCGCCGTTATGAGGCTGATGCTATAGTCGGAGCATCAGGTCCGTGGTTTCTCCCGGCGTTCTTACGAGCGCGCCGCCGGGAACCGGGACGCCGGCTAATCGGCTGATCCGGCGTCTCACCATCGGCTTCTGCCTGGTGGCATTGGTGCTCGGCGCTGTCCAAGCCTGGACCACGCGCTTCGACATGAATCCGGACGGCATCCAGTATCTGGACAACGCCGCCGCGTATCTCGATCGCGATTTTCACAACGCCCTCAACACGCAATGGAGCCCGCTTTACCCCTGGCTAATCGGCGCGCTCAGCGCAGTAGTTCACCCCGCGCGCGAGCAGCAGTTTCCGCTAGTGCATTTATTGAATTTCATCCTCTATGCGATGTCGCTCGCTGGGTTTCTGTTTTTCGCACGATCCATTCGGAAACTGCTGCCGGTCTCGAGCCCGGCCAGCTTGCTGCTGCTCAGCTATTCGGCGTTCCTGTATTGCTCGCTGGATTTCACGAGCGCGGGCTTCGTCACGCCCGATCTGCTGGTGAATTTCTTCGCCTTCGTTGCCGCCGGACTGCTGATGCGGATCGCCGCCGGTGACCAGCGCGCCCGGCAATTCGTGGCGCTCGGTGCGACCTTGGGCCTCGGTTATCTTGCGAAAGCGCCGTTTCTGCCCATCGGAGTTCTGTGTCTCGCGATGGCCGCCGTGCTAGGCCGCAAACGGACCCTCTGGGCGTGCGGTGTGTTTGCGGTAATTGCCGCCCTCTACATCGGGGTGCTCTCGGAAGCCAAAGGCCGTTTCACATTCGGCGATAGCGCCAGGCTCAACCTGGTCTGGCACGTCAACGTTCTGCCCAATGCCAACTGGCAGGGCGGTCCGGCTGGGAACGGCCGGCCCATTCATCCCACGCGCCAACTTGCGACACGGCCAGCGATCTTCGAATTTGCTAAACCCATTGCGGGCACCTATCCGCCGTGGTACGACCCGGCTTATTGGTACGAAGGCGTGCAAGTCGCCTATCGTCCACGAGACTTCGCGCGCGCGCTGGTCGACCAGGCTGGCGTCTATGCTTATTCTCTGCATCATCGCCAGCTCCCGCTGCTGTTTGCCTTGCTGGCGCTATTTCTTCTGAGCGCCAGCAAGCGTCGCGTTGCGGACCGTCTGAAGACTTTGTGGCCGGTGCTGGCCCTGGGCGCGATGCCCTTTGCGATGTACGCGCCCGTTCACGCCGAAGGCCGTTACCTGGCGCCGTTCTTTGTGCTCTTGTGGACCGCGCTGTTCTGTGGCGTGCTGGAGGATCGCCGCGTTTCCCTGGCGATCGCTACTACAGCGTGCCTGCTCATGCTGGTTGAGTCCACCCGCGCCGCATTCGCGACGCCCGCCAACCAGCCACCCGCGCAATTGCATTATGAAATTGCGCGCGACCTTCACGCCCTTGGCCTCAAGCCGGGCGACCAGGTCGCGACCGTCACCCACCTTCCGTACTATTGGGCTTGGCTGGCAGACGCCCGCGTGACGCTCGAAGTATCCTTCAGCGGCAGCCCAAGCGAGCGCCATGCCGAATGGTTCGCCGCCCGCCAGATCCTTTTGTCCCAACCGGCCGCTTTCCTAGTCTCTCCAGCCCTGGACGGCGTGACGGATCAGCCCGGCTGGCGCCGATTGGGAACCAGCAATGTTTTCGCGTACCCGGCCCACCCCTGGCGTGCGTATTAACCTTATGGTTTCGGCCAGCGGCCAGCCTGTGGCATCATTAATGATTCGGGTTCGATAACTACTTCACGTTTTGAGGGTCTTCTGACTTCATGAGTTTTCGGCACTACTTCCCTGCGCTCGCGCTGGCTAACGTTTCCTTTCTGTTCGCCCAGCAGTACACTATCAGCACCATTGCCGGCAACAACTCCTCCGGCTACACCGGCGACAGTGGAGCTGCCACGTCAGCGCAATTGAACCAGCCCGGTAGCATCGTGGTGGATTCGTCCGGCAACATCTACATTGCCGACAGCGGCAATCATGTCGTGCGAAAAATTTCCAACGGCACCATCACTACCATAGCGGGTACCGGCTCGCCCGGCTATTCGGGCGACGGGGGCCCTGCCGCCAAAGCGGAGTTGTACAATCCCACAGGGCTGGCACTGGATTCTTCCGGCAACCTTTTCATTGCGGATTCTGCCAACAACCTGATCCGCGAAGTTTCCTCGTCCGGAACCATTACCACCTTCGCCGGCGACAGCAGCATGGGCGCCGGATATACGGGAGACGGCGCGCCAGCCTTGCAGGCGCAATTGAACGATCCGACCGGGGTCGCCGTGGATAAGTACGGGAATGTTTACATCGCCGACGCCGCCAACAATGTGATCCGCAAGGTCGCCGACGGCTACATCAGCACTTTCGTGGGAGGAACAGCGACTATCGGCCAGTTGAGTCACCCCGACACAGTGGTGGTGGACCAGTACCTGGATCTTTTCATCAGCGACACGGTAGGGCGGAGAATAGTGGTGTTTACCGGCAACTCTGACTTTGTCGTTCTGGCGGGCAATGAAACATCCTACGGTTATAACGGCGACGGCATCCCTCCCACGCAGGCCTCGTTAGACGATCCGATGAGTGTTGCCGTGGACGCTGCCGGCAATATCTACATCGCCGACACTTTGAACTGCCGAATTCGCCTGCTTGCCAATGGCATCATCAACACCATCGCGGGTACCGGCTTCCCTGGCTATTTCGGTGATGGCGGCCCGGCAACCGAAGCCTGGCTTTATTTTCCGCGCAGCGTTGCGCTGGATAATGCGGGCCATGTTTACATCGGCGACAGCTATAACAATGTTGTGCGCATGCTCACTCCCGTGGCGCCCGCGACGGCCAACGCGGTGGTAAACTCCGCCAGCTACACGCCCCAGATTTCGCCCGGCTCGCTGGCAACCCTCTTCGGAACGCACCTGGCAGGATCGCTAACTACTGCCAGCGCTCCGCTCCCGAAAAGCCTGGCCGATGTTTCGATCACAGTGAACGGCCGGCCGGCGCCGATTCTGGCCGTCACCTCGACACAAGTCAATTTCCAAGTGCCCTGGGAAACGTTACCTGGGAGCGCGCAAGTGGTCGTGAATATCAACGGATCCGCTGGCAATACTCTGACCGTCCCGGTACTGGCCGCCGCACCAGGCATCTTTTCCGACGCCTCCGGCCGCGCCGTCGCGCAGAATTCCGATTACTCTTTGAACACCGCCAGCAATCCGATCAAAGCAGGTGGTACGATCATCGCGTATCTGACTGGTTCCGGTCCGGTGAACGTAGCGATGTCCGACGGCGTCGCAGCCTCGCCAAGTCCAGCGCCAAGAGCGATGTCTCAGACCAGCGCAACCATCGGATCGCTTCCCGCTGAAGTGAGTTTCGTGGGCTTGGCGCCCGGATTCGTGGGGCTGACGCAGATGAACATCGTCGTGCCGACGGGTCTTGCCTCCGGCGACTACCCGCTGAGCGTTACCATCGGCGGCCAGACCAGCAATTCTGGCATCGTGAGCGTGGCGCAATAGCGTCACTCGTAGCGCAAGGCATCCAGTGGGTCGATGCGTGTCGCGCGCCGTGCCGGGAACCATACCGCCAGCAAAGCTACCGCGCTGAGCAGGACTGGAACGATCACGAATACCGCCGGGTCCCAGGCTTTCACGCCGAACAGGAAGCTCGCGATCAGGCGCGACAGCCCGAACGCGGCCGCGATTCCGACTCCGACTCCGATCAAGGCCAGCGCCATGCCTTGGTAGACCACCATTCGTCGTACCTCGGCTGTCTCGGCGCCCAGCGCCATGCGAATCCCGATCTCCTGCGTGCGCTGCGCCACCGAGTAGGCCATTAACCCGTAAATCCCGATTGCAGCCAGCAGCAGCGCGGCACCGGCGAACACGGTCAGTAGCAGCATGTTGAAATCCTGACGCGCGGTTGATAGAGCCACCACTTCGTCCATAGTGCGAATGCGCGCCACGGGAAGGCCGTCGCTCGCCGCCCGCAGCGCCGTCTGAATCGGTTGGCTCAGCGAATATGGCGGCACGCGCGTGCGCACCACCCAAGTCAGGGGCCCGATGCGGCGGTTCAGAGCTGTGACGCCATCCGTGACTTGCGCCGCCGGCACGTACATCGTCGCGGGCGGGTTACGATTCAGCCCGTTGTCGCGCGAATCGGCCACGATCCCGACGATCTGCCGCGCGGGTTCCTCAAATTCGGGTCCCACACCTTTGCCGATGATCAGGCGATCGTTCAATGGATCGCCCTTCGGCCAGAAACGCTTTGCCATGGCCTGGCTGATAATCACCACCGGCGGTGCGCTGCCATCATCCCGTTCGGTGAACGCGCGGCCGCGTAGTAAGGGAATCTTGAACACGTCGAAATAACCGGCCGAGATTGACCTCCAATTGCCGCCTCCATGCGACGGTCCTTCGAGCGGCCGTCCCGCGATGATAAATGGCAGCCCGTAGCCGCCTTCCAGCGGCAGACAGCAGGTGGTGCTCGCGGCTTCGACACCCGGGAGCGCTTGAAGTCTTGGAACGCCGTCGCGGATCAGCTCGGCCAAGCCGATTGTTTTTTCGAATCTCGGGCTGTCCAGCGACATTTGCATGGTCAGCACGTTGTGCCGGTCGAAGCCGGGATCGACCGCGCGCAGCGCGAGATAGGTGCGGATCAGCAGCGCCGCGCCGATCAACAGAATCATCGCCAGAGCCATCTCGGTAATCACCAGCAGAGAGCGCGCCTTGTTCTGACGAAAGCCTGTTCCCGAGCGGCCTCCGGATTCTTTGAGTACGGATGTCAGATCGGTGCGCGAAGACTGGAATGCGGGAATCAGGCCGAACAGGACTCCGGTGACCAGCGAAACGAGCAGGGTGAAGCCGAGAACGTGCGTATCGAGCGAAACATAGGCGTTGTGCGGGCCCAGGCGAGGAATACTTCCGGGATAAATCGGCAGCAGCGCTCGAATGCCGATTACTCCCAGCCCCAGGCCGAAAGCCCCGCCCACCAGAGCCAGCAGGATGCTCTCGGTCAGCAATTGGCGAATGATCCGCCCGCGTCCGGCGCCGATGGCCGCGCGAATGGCGATCTCGCGGCGGCGTCCAGTGGCGCGCACCAGCAAAAGGTTCGCAACGTTGGCGCACGCGATCAGCAACACGAAACTGACGGCCGCCGCGAATACGAACAGCAGATCGCGCACGCCGCTCACCACCAGGTCGCGCATGGGCTGGACGCTGAAGCCATCCTTAGGGCCCATCGCGATATTGCCGGCGAATTTCCGGCGAAACTCATCAGCCGCAAGCTGAAGCTGCGCGCGCGCCATGCCCAGCGTCACGCCTGGTTTTAGCCGCGCGAAAGCCGTGAAGTAGTGGGCCTGATCGGTACTGTTGGGATCGATTTGAAAGGGCAGGTAAAGGTCAATGGGCGGGTCCGCTTCCATCTTGTTTTCCGGCGCGCCGATTCCGACGACTTGATAAGGATCGCCGCTGAGCGAAATGGTCTTGCCGACAATAGACGGATCGCGTCCAAAACGCCGGGTCCAGAATTCGTCGCTGAGCACCACCACGTGCCCGCCATGCGGCCGGTCCTCTTCGTCCGTGAAGCTGCGGCCGTGCGCGATAGCGAGGCCGAATAGCCGGAACATGGACGCCGAGACCCGCGCGGCTTGGATCTGCTCCGGCTTTTCAACGCCCGTTAAGTTCATGGTGCCATTCGCTACCGCCGAGACATCCTGAAATACGTTGGTCCGCTCGCGCCAGATGTTGAACTTGGTCGCCGATGCGCCAGGCCCTGAGCCGCCAGGCGATGTCAGCGTGAAAATCACCAGCCGGTCCGGATCGGGGTAAGGCATGGGCCGGAGCAAGACGGTGTTGATGATGGAAAAAATCGCGGTGTTGGCTCCGATGCCGAGCGCCAACGCCGCCACGGCCGTGATGGTGAAGCCGGGGCTGTGGACAAACATCCGCAACGAGTGTTTCAGGTCTTTGAGAAAGGTTTCCACCATCCGCCGAGCCCCCTCCCTAAGCTTCTTTCAAGTCTATCCACTTGTCCACCGTCGGCGGCTGGTACTCCAGCAGCCGCGCAACCAGCGGTTCCGGTTGACTCTCCGCGATCACCATCCGCCGATGTACTGGCTTGACAAACTGCTCGGCCAATGCACGATCAAAAAGCGCCAGAAGCGGATCATAATATCCTTCGACGTTCAAAATGCCGCAGGGTTTGCTATGCAGCCCAAGCTGCGTCCAGGTCAGCATCTCGCAAAACTCCTCGAAAGTGCCGTAGCCTCCAGGCATCGTGATAAACGCATCCGATAACTGAGCCATCAGCGCTTTGCGCTCGTGCATCGAACCGACCACCCGCAGATCGGACAGCCCGCGATGCGAGACCTCCTTGGCGACCAGCGATTGCGGAATCACGCCGATCACTTCACCTCCAGCCTCGAGAACCGCGTCCGCCAGGACGCCCATCAGCCCGACTTTTCCCCCGCCATAGACCACACCAATCTCCTTCGAAACCAGGTGCCGCGCCAGCGTGATTGCCGATGCTCGATAACTCGGCCGCTCGCCGGAACTAGACCCGCAGAAGACGCAAATTCGTTTCGCCATAGGATTACGCCCCGCGCACTAATTCCAGAAACGCCCGCGCCGCATGACTCAAGCTGCGCTTGGCCGGGTACACCAATCTGATGTGTCGATCCACGTTCAGCTCAGTGACCTTGATCTCCCGCAGCACGTCCTGCTCGACATCCTGCTCCACCGTCATATGCGGCAGGAACGCGACGCCTTCGTTACGCTGCACCATCTTGCGAATGGTCTCCACGGTCGGCATCTCCACATCCATGTTCAACGGTACCTTGTGGCGCTGAAACTCCTTCAGCACTACCGCGCGATACGGCGACAGAACATTGTGGGCGATGAATGTCTCCATACCCAGCTCGTTGATGCTCAGTTCCTTGCGTCCGGCAAAACGGTGCTGCGGCGACACCACGAACGCCAGATGGTCGGTGTAAATGATGAGCGTTTGCAGGCGGTCGTCTTCCGGATCGTAGCTGATCACGCCCAGCTCCAGCTCGCCGTCAATCAGCTCGCCCGGAATCTTGCTCGATAGTGACCGCCGCACCTGCACCTTCACCTTCGGATATTGACGCCGATAACGCTCGATGTGCCCCAGCAGGTACAGCGAAGTTGACTCATTCGCCCCCACCACCAGGCGGCCGGCCGAGTTGTCGCGCAGCTCGGCCAGCGCATTTTCCAGCTCGCCTTCCAAATTCTCGAACCGGCGCGCGTAGTCGTACACGATCCGTCCGGCGTCGGTAAGCAGCAAATCCTTGCCCGAGCGGTCGATCAGCTTCTCCTGCAAATCCGACTCAAGCTTCTGAATCGCAAGGGAAACCGCGGGCTGAGTGCGAAGCAATCGCTCGGCTGCGCGCGAAAAGCTCTTCTCGTCTGCGACCGTCAACAACACTTTAAGGGGATAGAGTTCCATAAGCAGCGTTTATAGGATCACCGTAACTTATTTTATATCGCATCATTATAAATTTGCCAAATCGCCTTGGGCTGCGGATAATTGAAAAAACGAACCCCAGGAGGATTCAAATGCCGAACCGAGTCTACATCTTCGACACAACCCTCCGCGATGGCGAACAATCGCCGGGCTGCAGCATGACCGTACCCGAGAAGCTGCGCTTGGCACGAAAGCTGGTGGACCTTGGCGTCGACATCCTCGAAGCCGGGTTCCCAATCGCCTCCGAGGGAGATTTCGAGGCGGTAGACGCGATCAGCCGTGAATTCTCCTGGGCTCAAGTGGCAGCGCTGGCGCGGGCTAACACGCCGGATATTGAGCGCGCGATCGAGTCGTTGAAACAGGCCCGCCGGCCGCGCATCCACACCTTCATCGCGACCAGCGAGATTCATCTCAAGTACAAGTTGAAGAAGAGCCGGCAACAGGTTTTGGATGAAGCCGTTGCGGCTGTGGAGCTGGCGCGTCATTTCACTGAGGATGTGGAGTTTTCAGCCGAGGACGCAACGCGTACTGACCTTGATTACCTGGAAGAAATTTGCCGTGCCGTAGTTGCAGCCGGCGCGCGGACGGTCAACCTTCCGGATACGGTGGGTTATTCGATTCCCGAGGAATATGCGGCTTTGATCGGCCGGATGGTGCAAGTGCTGGGAGACAGCGCCATTGTCAGCGTGCATTGCCATGACGACCTGGGCCTGGCGGTTGCCAACTCCATCGCCGCCGTACAAGCTGGAGCGCGGCAGATCGAATGCACCGTGAACGGGATCGGCGAGAGGGCAGGGAACGCGTCGCTCGAGGAGATCGTGATGGCGTTCAAGACGCGCCGCGACAAGCTGCCGTATGAAACCAAGATCGTGACGGAGCAGATTTACTCCGCCAGCCAACTCCTGGCCCAGACCATCACGTTCGGGCCGCAGCCCAACAAAGCCATCGTGGGAGAAAATGCGTTCGCGCACGAAGCGGGTATTCATCAGGACGGCTACCTGAAGGAACGCACCACCTACGAGATCATTGAGCCGCACACCGTCGGCGTTCCGGAAACCAAGCTGGTGCTTGGCAAGCACAGTGGGCGGCACGCACTGAACAAACGCGCCGCGGATCTGGGATTCGATCTGAATCGCGAGGAGCTGGACGCACTGTACGGGCGCTTCACCGCGCTAGCCGACCGCAAGAAGGGCCTGCGCAATGAGGAGATCGTGTCGTTGATCCACGAGTTGCTCGGGCAAACGGCCGCGGCGGCGAATGATTGAACTGGCGCACGCGGTCGTGTGCTGTCATAGTCGAATAAATGCAACTCAACGTTCTCATTCTGCCCGGCGACGGCATCGGAACCGAGGTCACTTGCGAAGCGGTCAAAGTTCTTGAAAAAGTCGCCAACCGCTTTCAGCACGAGTTGAAGCTCACTGAAGGGCTGCTAGGCGGCATTGCGATTCATAAGACCGGGACGCCGCTACCGCAAGAAACCATCGATCGGGCTCTGGCTGCGGACGCTACGTTGATGGGCGCGGTGGGCCTGCCGGAATTCGACAACGCGCCGCCCGAGAAGCGTCCGGAGCGCGGACTGCTCGGCATTCGCAAAGTCCTGGGGGTTTACGCCAACTTGCGCCCGGTGCGCTCCTACAAAGCGCTGCTGGATTCCTCGCCGTTGAAAAACGCCCTGGTGGATGGCGTCGACATGATCATCGTGCGGGAGTTGACTGGCGGCATTTACTATGGAACGCCGAGAGGGATCTACCAGGACGGTGAAGAGCATGCCGTCAACACCATGGCCTACACGCGCTCGGAGATCGAACGCGTTTCGCGCATGGCGTTCCATCTGGCGCGCAATCGCCGCAAGAAAGTGACCAGCGTCGACAAATCGAACGTTATTGAAACTTCGCAGCTCTGGCGCAAAGTGGTGATCGAAGTCGCGGCCGAATTTCCCGACGTCGCGCTCGATCACTTGCTGGTGGACAACTGCGCCATGCAGTTGATCCTGAATCCGCGCCGCTTCGACGTGCTGGTGACCGAGAACATGTTCGGCGATATCCTCAGCGATGAAGGCGCAGTGCTGGCCGGATCGATCGGAATGCTGCCTTCGGCCTCGATTGGTGACCGTAAGCCCTCCGGCGCGTGGGTCGGCCTGTACGAGCCGGTGCACGGCTCGGCGCCCGATATCGCCGGACAAAACAAGGCCAATCCGTTCGGAGCCATCGGCTCGGTCGCGGCCATGCTTGAATATAGTTTCGGACTGAAAGAAGAAGCTGCGGCGGTAAACCGCGCCGTCGAGGCGGTCTTGAACTCGGGCCGGGTCACTGCGGACCTGAAACCCTCCGGCCAGCCCGCGACGACATCGCAAGTAGGAGACGCTGTAGCCAGCGCAATATGACGCAATCCTCCGACAAATCACGCACCATCATCGAAAAAATCTGGGACAACCACGTCGTCGCGCAGCAGCCCGGCGCTCCGGCGCTGCTGTTCATCGATCTGCACTTGACGCACGAGGTCACCTCGCCGCAGGCCTTTGAGGGACTGCGCCAGAGGGGACTCAAGGTTCGCCGCCCGGATCTCACCATCGCGACCGCCGATCACAGTACGCCCACCACGCCGCGCTCGCTGCCGATCCTCGACAAAGTCGCGGCCGCGCAGGTCGCCCAGCTTGAAACCAATTGCCGCGAGTTCGGCATCCGCTGCTTCGGCCTGAATAGCGACCAGCAGGGCATCGTGCACGTCATCGGTCCCGAGCAGGGTTTGACGCAGCCTGGCATGACGGTGGTTTGCGGAGACAGCCACACCGCCACGCACGGAGCATTCGGTGCGCTCGCGTTCGGCATCGGCACCAGCCAAGTGGAGCATGTGCTGGCCTCGCAATGCCTGCTGCAAAACCAGTCGAAAACGTATCAGGTGCTGGTGGAGGGCTCGCTGAAGCCGGGCGTGACGGCCAAGGATATTATTCTGTCATTGATCGCGCGCATCGGAATCGGTGGTGGGACAGGCTGCGTGTTCGAATACTGCGGGCCGGCCATCCGCGCTCTCTCGATGGAAGAACGTATGACCGTTTGCAATATGTCGATCGAAGCCGGAGCCCGAGCCGGTTTGATCGCGCCGGACGACACGACGTATCAATACATGGCGGGCCGACATTATGTGCCGAAGGGCGCGGCCTGGGATGCGGCAGTCGCGCGCTGGCGCTCGCTACCCACCGACGAAGGCGCTTGTTATGACAAAAGCATAACCATCGATGCTTCCGCGCTGCAACCGATGATTACTTTTGGAACCAATCCGGGCATGGGGATTCCGATCACAGCTTGCGTTCCCGATCCTGCCGGCGTTTCCGATCCCCTGGAGCGCGATTCGCTCGCCAAGGCGCTGCGCTACATGGATCTCGCGCCCGGCAAACCGCTGCTGGGGCATCCGGTCAACGTGGTCTTCATCGGAAGCTGCACCAACTCGCGCATTTCCGATTTGCGTAACGCCGCGCGCCTGTTGAAAGGGCGCAAAGTACATCCGGGTGTTCGCGTCATGGTGGTCCCCGGCTCGCATCAGGTGAAAGAGCAAGCGCAAGCCGAGGGCCTGGACAAGATTTTCCGCGATGCCGGCGCCGAGTGGCGCGAAGCCGGCTGCTCCATGTGCATCGCGATGAACGGCGATCAGCTGCAGCCCGGCGAATACAGCGTTTCCACCAGCAATCGCAATTTCGAAGGACGACAAGGCAAGGGCGGGCGAACGTTCCTGGCGAGCCCCCTCACTGCCGCGGCCGCCGCCATCACCGGCACGGTAAGCGACGTCCGGGAGTTGTTGCCATGACCAAGTTCACAGCGTTCGAAAGCCGGATGGTTCCGATGCCCATCGACAACATCGATACCGACCAGATCATTCCGGCGCGATTCTTGAAAACAATTTCGAAGGATGGTCTGGGCGACCAGCTTTTTTACGATTGGCGCTACGACGCCGCAGGCCAGCCGAAGCCCGACTTCATCCTCAACACGTCCGCTGCCAAGAGCGCGAAGATCCTCCTGGCCGGCGACAACTTCGGCTGCGGCAGCTCCCGCGAGCATGCACCCTGGGCTCTGACGCAGTACGGCTTTCGCGCGGTGATCAGCACCTCGTTCGCCGACATTTTCCGCCAGAATTCGCTGAAGAACTCGCTGCTGCCGATCGTAGTACCGCGCGATGTGCATGCGGAGCTATTCGCGAATCCGGACGCGACGGTCAAAGTGGATTTGGCGACTCAGACGCTGACGCTGCCCGGTGGCCGCGCGGTGGAGTTCCCCGTCGACAGCTTCGCCAAGCATTGTTTGCTCGAAGGCATCGACGAGCTCGGCTTCATCTTGCAGCAGACGCCGGCGATAGCAGCCTTCGAAGCGGCGCATCCTGCCCCGATCAACACGCGCGCCTGAGTAATCCTTGAACCGAGATCATCCATAATGGAAGACCCGCTGGGCCTGGTGATGACCGGCGGAGGCGCGCGCGGCGCCTACCAGGCCGGCGTGTTGAAACGAATTGGCGAGCTGGAGCGTGTACGCGGCAAAGGCAATCCGTTTCCCATCATCGGGGGCGCTTCTGCCGGGGCCATCAACGGCGCGGCTCTCGCCATTGGCAGCGACGATTTTTCAACCGCGACCGAAGTGCTGACCCAACTGTGGTCCGGCATCCACCCGTCCGACGTCTTTCGCACCGACGCGATGTCCCAGGCCCGGAATTCGATTACTTGGATCATGGACCTGTCCTTTGGCGGCGTTCTGGGAGGCGGCAACGCCCAGTCGCTACTGGACGCCACGCCGCTGCGGCACTTCCTGAACAAGCACGTTAAATGCGACCGGATCCAGACCAACATCAGCCGCGGGCACTTGTACGCATTCGCCATTTCCGCTACCAATTACAACTCCGGCAAAAGCTACCTGTTCATCCAGGGCAAGAAGGGACATCCCATCTGGAATCGGGTGCGCCGCGTGACGGTGGCGACCAAGATCACAGTGGAGCATCTCTGCGCTTCGGCCGCCATTCCGTTGGTGTTTCCGGCGGTGCGCCTGGAAGTTGGACGGGAGAGCGCGTTCTTTGGCGACGGATGCATTCGCTTGCAGCAGCCGCTCAGTCCGGTCATCCGTTTAGGCGCCGACAGGATTCTGGCCATCGGTGTTCGGGGCGAAAACACCGAGCATCAAAACGAGTCGCAGTCAGACCGCAGAAATCCTTCGCTGGCGCAAGTTCTGGGAGTTTTACTGAACGTAATGTTCCTGGATCACCTGGCGGCCGACGTCGAGCATCTGGAACGCTTGAACGAGCTGATCCGCATGGGCCGGATCGGCTCGGCCGGCAAGGACGGGCCGGAAAAGATGCGCGCCCTCCGCGCCTTAATCATCACGCCTTCGGTGGACCTGTCGAAGCTCGCCGCCCAACATCAGAAAGACATGCCGTACCTGCTTTCATATTTCATGAGCGGCCTGGGGCGCGATGCCGAGTCCTGCGCCGATCTGATGAGCTACCTGCTGTTCACTCCGCGCTACACCAACGCGCTGATTGACCTCGGCTACCACGATGCCGACGGACGAATGGATGAGATCGAGGATTTTTTGTTTTCGTCGGGCGGGAAAGCGCCTTCCGTGCGGAAGCGCAGCCGGGCCTGATTTCCCCCGCACCAGCTCGCAAGTGGCACACTAGAGGTATGGCGCGTGGTTGGGAAAGCAAGTCCATCGAATCCCAGATCGAGGCGGCCGAAGAGCGTAAGAGCGCTGCACATGCCGCCGCCGTCGACGCGGCCGAGGTCGAACGAAAGCGGCAGCGAGATAGTCTGCAATTGTCGCGCACCCGCATCCTGAACGATATCGAACAAGCCCGGAATCCGAAATATCAGGAAACGCTGAAAGCCGCGCTGAAACATCTGGACGACAAATTGGCGGAACTCAAATAGTGCGCTTCCGCCTCGCAGCACCAGCCGATCTGGAGGCCGTCACGGAGCTGATCAACGCGGCCTTCAAGGTAGAGCGCTTTTTCATCGTGGGTGATCGCATCAATTTGGAGGGCGTCCGGGAGTTGGCTAAGAAAGGCCAATTCATCCTCCTCGACGACAGCGCCGGTCTGGCCGGTTGCGTGTACGTCGAAATCAAGGGCGAGCGAGCGTATATTGGCTTGTTGTCCGTCAATCCTGATCGGCAGAGATCGGGTCTCGGTTTGCGGCTCATGCACTCCGCCGAAGATCACTGCCGCGAAGCCGGGTGCCGCTTCGTCGACCTGCGAATCGTGAACATCCGCCAAGAACTGCCCGATTTTTACGCGCGGCTTGGCTATCGCGAGACGGGGACGGCGCCCTTCACGCCCGGCATCGTCACCAAACTGCCCTGCCATTTTGTGGAAATGACCAAGGCGCTCGAGCGCGCCAGCGAAGCCGCCAGTTAGCTCAAAGCGATCACGGCTATCCCATTTGCGGACACTCGCGCCGATTCAGCGCCAACTCCGCATCCAGGTTTCAATCGTTTAGATTGGCCGTCAGCTTGCCCCATCCATTTCGAACGAGCGACCATGACTCTTGTGAGCACCGAAGTTCAAGGCGCAGCTAACCAAACCGGCGTGTTACGAATCCTGGTGGGCGACGATCAGGCCGACGTACTGGAAGCGCTGCGCTTGTTGCTGAAGGGCGCGGGCCATCAGAGTGTGCTGGTGGATTCTCCTCAAGCGCTGCTTCGCGCCGCTCGACGCGAGCCGTTTGACTTGATCCTGATGGATCTCAACTACGCGCGCGACACTACCTCCGGAGCCGAAGGCCTGGATCTTTTGTCCAATCTTCAGGCGCAGCACAATGCCGCGCCGGTGGTTGTTATGACCGCATGGGGCAGCGTAGATCTGGCAGTGGAAGCCATGCGGCGGGGCGCATGCGATTTCGTGCAGAAGCCGTGGGACAACGCGCGGCTGCTGGAGACCGTCCGCAAGCAAACCGCGCAGGCCGCCGAGCGATTGGAAGCGCAGCGCAGCATCAAATCCGAGATGGAGATCGCCCGGCACGTCCAGCAAAAGCTTTTCCCGCACGAAAACCGGCGGCTGGCCACGTTGGATTTCGCCGGCCAGTGCCTGGCGGCGCGCGAAGTCAGCGGGGACTACTACGACTTTTTCGACACCGGCGAGGACGGTCTGGGCTTCGTGCTGGCCGACGTCTCCGGCAAAGGTGTCGCGGCCGCGCTACTGATGGCCAATCTGCAAGCTTCCTTTCGCAGCCAGCCTCGGGAGGCGCTGCGGCATCCGGCGGAGGCCTTGCGCACGGTGAATCAGTTATTCTACGAGTCCACGCCGCCGGAGCATTTTGCAACCTTGTTCTTCGGTCATTACGACGACCGGACGCGGCGGCTTTCTTACGCCAATTGCGGCCACCTGCCGCCGCTCGTGATGCGCGCTGATGGGTCTATCGAGCGGCTCATGCCGACGGCCACGGTGATCGGCGTTTTCAAACAGTGGATCAGCGAAACGCGCACGGTGGATCTTCACCCCGGCGACACGCTGGTGCTGTTCAGCGATGGGATCACCGAAGCGGGTATCGACCGAGGCGTTGAATTTGGCGAAGAGGGGCTGTTATCGCTGATCCGGAAAGGCCGTGGCCAGGGCGCGGCGGTGCTGGTTGACCGGATTATCGACGCGGTGGCCGGTGATCGCCACGACGATGCCACCGCAGTGGTATTGCGCGCGCGATAATGTGTGAGTGCGCCGCTATCTGCCTTCGCGCTCCTCTTTTGTGGCGTGATGTTTTCCGAAGAGCTGAAAGTGGATCACGTCACCGTTGCAGGCCGCGACCTGCGGGCGATGCGAAGCGCGCTCGAAGCCGCAGGCCTCAAAGCGGAATACGGCGGACCGCATTCCAATCACGCCACTGAAATGGCGCTCACCAGCTTCCCCGATGGTTCTTATCTGGAACTGATCGCGATCCAGCCGAATGCAGATCCTAAGGCCGTCGCCGCGCATGAATGGCGCAAGTCGCTCGAAGGCGATGCCGGCCCGACCGCATGGGCCGTTCGTCCCACGGATCTTCCGGCCGAAGTGGAGCGTCTGCGCAAAGCCGGGATCTCCGCGAGCGAGCCGAGAAAGAACGGGCGCAAGCGGCCAGACGGCGTGCAGCTGGATTGGGAAACCGCGCAGATCGGTCCGGGAAACGGCACGTTCTTTCCGTTCCTGATTCACGATTTCACGCCGCGCGAGCGCCGGGCTTATCCCGGCGGAAAACCGACTACCGAGCAGTGGACCGGCATAACAAAAGTGGTGCTTGCGGTGAAAGATCTTGACGCGGCGGTTAAGCAATTTCAACTGGCGTACAAGCTGCCCGCGCCAGAGCGCCAGGACGATCCAGAGTTCGGAGCGAAGCTAGCCTGGTTCCGCGGTACGCCGGTGGTGCTGGCCGCGCCGCTTTCGCCGCAATCCTGGTTGCAAGCGCGTATCGCTCAATTCGGCGAAGCTCCCTGCGCGTTCATTCTCGGATCCCACTCCGGCGTTACTGCGGCGAAGCCTCCCGCGAATTGGTTTGGGAAGAGTGTGATCTGGTTCGATCCGCATCGTTTGGGTTGGCATCTGGGCTGGGAAACCAGATGAGATTCGCGCTTATTGTGTTAATCGCCGGCAGCGCGGGGGCCCAGCTTCCGATTGATTCTCAGCTCGCCGGCCAAATCGCGCAGATTAAAGCCATCGATAACCACGCGCATCCCGTTCGTCCCGTTCTCGGCGCCGACAAAGATACCGACTTCGACGCGCTGCCGGTCGACTCCATGGAGCCGTACACCGAACCGATTCGCACGCGAGCCGGATCGCCACTCGTCGCGGAGGCGGATCGTGCGCTGTTCGGAAGTGCCGAGGGTGTCAGCGCGCACAAGCGCCAGCTTCTCGAAGAAAAACGTGAGGGCTACGCCAACTGGGTGCTCGATCAGCTCTCGATCGAAACCATGCTTGCCAACCGTGTCTCGATGGGTCCGGGGCTCGCCGCGCCGCGATTTCTATGGGTGCCGTTCGAAGACGCTCTGATGTATCCACTCAACAATGCGAGCCTGGCGGCCCAGAACTCGGACCGCAAGAGCTTCTTCGCTGACGAGGAGCGGTTGCTCAAGCGCTATCTCAAGGAGTCCGGCCTGTCCTCGCCCCCGGCCACGCTCGATCTTTACTTGCAGAAAGTGGTGACCCCGACGCTCGAGCGTCACAAGCGCGGCGGCGCGGTGGCGGTCAAATTCGAAGCCGCTTATCTTCGGCCGCTCCAATTCGCGGACGTGCCTCGGTCGGAAGCCGCACGCATCTATTCGGGCGCGCATTCTTTGCCGGCGCCTGAGGCGGATTACCGCAGGCTCCAGGATTTTCTATTTCGTTACATCGCGAGCGAATGCGGACGGCTCGGGCTCGCCGTTCATATCCACGCAGCGGCCGGCGCGGGCGGATATTTCGATGTCGCCGGAGCAAACCCGTTGCTGCTAGAGCCGCTCTTCGACGATCCCAAGCTGCGCTCGGTGAATTTCGCAATGCTGCACGGCGGTTGGCCTTTTACGCATCAAGTCACGCCGCTGCTTTCGAAGCCAAATGCCTACGCAGATTTCTCCGAGCAGACCTTCATGAATTATCCGCGCGGCGTCTCACAGGTGATCCGCGAGTGGCTGGAATACGCGCCGGAAAAAGTTCTGTTCGCCACCGATGCTTATCCTTTTTCAGAGGAAATGGGCTGGGAGGAAGCCGGCTGGGTGGCCAGCACAACCGGCCGGCAAGCTTTGGGCCTGGCGCTCACGGAAATGATGCACGATGGCGAAATCACGCGCGAGCGCGCGGCAGAGCTCGCTCGGATGGTGCTCCGCGATAACGCCCGGAAGCTTTACAAACTGAAATAACAACGTTGAGGCCGCCTATGGTTGGCGCTGGGGGCATGCGGGTAATGCCGATCCCACGGGCATTTGGTCGTGCGATTCCAGTGGCCCAGGCGTCTTCTTCATCGTGAAGTTCACGCCTTCTGGAATTGTCATTTCCTGCAAAGGTATCGCACAGCCAGATGAAGGCGGCAGCACGGGGTTCGTCACGATTCGCGGTCCAAAGGTGATCTTCGGCCTGGTGGGATCCAGAGCGGCACGAACTGTTCCATCCACCGCTCGCTGCACCAGACGGTCGGGCTGGACGGCGTTCTCCGGCGTCTGGCCGTACGCAGCCATGCCGATGAGGCCCGCAAGCGATAATCTCAGGGCAAACGTAAACCTCATGCTGCCGATTCTATCGCTTTTGCTATCCTGAATATAGTTCTCCTTCGGATCATCCACCTTGAAAATTGGCTTTGTAAGTCTCGGCTGCCCGAAAAACCTCGTGGATACCGAGGTCATGATGGGGCAGCTAGCCGATCGCGGTCACCAGCTCACGCCCGATCCGAAAGACGCCGACGTGCTGGTGGTGAACACCTGCAGCTTCATCGATCCGGCCAAGAAAGAATCGGTCGACACGATACTGGAGATGGCCGAATACAAGAAGTCCGGCCGCGCACGGCGGCTCATCGTCGCAGGCTGCCTGGTGGAGCGATATCGCGAGGACATCCGCAAGAACATTCCCGAAGTGGACGCGGTTCTGGGCACCAACGAGCTGGAATCGATCGTCGCGCTCTGCGAAGGACGCGATCCGGCCGCCAATCCGTTCGAGCCGTATCTCTATCACGACCTCACACCGCGCGTTCTCTCCACCGCGCGGCACTACGCTTACATCAAAATCGCCGAAGGCTGCGACCATCCCTGTACGTTCTGCGTGATTCCGCAATACCGCGGGAAATTTCGCAGCCGGCGTTTTGAATCGGTGATCGCCGAGGCGTCGCGCTTGTTTGCACAGGGCGTCCGCGAGATCAACCTCATTGGTCAGGACACCACGTCTTACGGCGAAGATCTTGGAATCAAGGACGGACTGGCGCAGCTCATGGCG
>DATJWJ010000264.1:0-6569 GCA_035501355.1 Bryobacteraceae bacterium
GGACCCGGAGAAGCTCAATGGTTGGGGGGCGCAGGATACGGTGATCGTGTTTCGCAGCCCGCTTAGTAACGATGCGGTATCGCGGACGCGAGCCACGTTAACGCAGACCGGGCTCCAGATCATTTACCTGCCCGGCGATCCACCGGCGAACGAATTCGGAAGGTTGCTGACCGCCGCGGATCCGGAATCGTTTTGGAAGAATTACCGCTTCGATGTTTCACCGGTGAGCGACGATCGGCCGTTCTTCTTCTATACCGTGCAACCAGCCGACGTTTGGAATTTCCTGCGGCAAGCCGGCAACGCCGCCGACAGCAAGATCAATCGCGCGCTGCCGCTATTGTTCGAGCTTTTGGCTGTGAGCCTGCTTGCCACCCTGGTGGTGCTGGCTCTGCCTCCGCTCTTGCTCGGCGCGCGCCTGCCCGCCGAACCGGGAGTACGCCGCTTCTTGCTGTACTTCATCGCTATCGGCGCCGGCTATATCCTGATCCAGGTAGCTCTGATTCAAAAATTTATTCTGTTCCTGGGCAATCCGACTTACGCGCTCTCGGTGATCGTTTTTTCGATGCTGATTTCGAGCGGCTTGGGCAGTTACTTCAGCCGCCGGCTGGTGGGCCAGGATGGCGCCGAAAAGTTGTCGACCGCCCTGATCGGCGTGGCGATGTTAATCGCGTTGTTGGCATTCGCCATCGAACCGGTGACCGAGCTGGGCGTCGGTTGGCCGCTTCTCTTCAAGATTGCCGCCACGGTCTGTCTGATCTCGCCGGCTTCGTTCCTGATGGGCGTTCCGTTTCCGGCGGGACTCGCCAGGTTGCAGGCCCGTTATCCAAAAGCCGTCCGCTGGGCCTGGGCTCTTAACGCGGCAGCCAGCGTGCTCGGCTCCGCCACCGCGATCTTCCTGGCGATTTACATCGGACTGCGCGCCACGCTGCTGGTGAGCGCGGCCCTCTACATCGGCGCGGTTGTCATCGTACGAGTCCAAGCCCGAGCCGCCGAGCCATTGCCGGCCGGCAGGGTGCCTGCCCGAGTCTAACGCCTGCTTGCCCAGCGCTTCTCCGAGCGCCTGGACTATACTCGTGGTGTTCGCTCAAGGACGCATCTATGAAATTCTTGTGTGCTTTTGTGGCGTGCGCTGCTGCCACGCTTTGCTTAGCGGCTCCCAAGGTGGAACCCAAGGTCGAGATCGGCGAGATCAACGGCGCCAAGTTCCGGATCGATATTCCCGAGAACTGGAACGGCAGCCTGGTGGTGTACTGCCATGGCTACAGCGCGACTCCGGGCGACTTCAAGGACGGCAAACTTCCCGCCGTGCTCGCGGTGTTCACCGAGCAGGGCTTCGCGCTGGCGCAGTCCGGCTACGCCGCTGGAGGCTGGGCCATTCAGGAAGGCGTCCAGGATACCGAGGCGCTGCGCCGCTACTTCGTCACCAAGTACGGCCAGCCCAAGGAAACCTTCGTCACTGGACACTCCATGGGCGGCTTTATGACCATGATGTTGATGGAGCGCTTTCCAACCACATATGACGCCGGCCTTCCGCTGTGCGGCCCGCTCGCTCCGGCCGCGTATTTCATGCAGCGTGGCGCCTTCGATTTACGCGTGGTGTTCGACTATTACTTTCCCGGCGCGCTGCCGCCCCCGGATAAAGTTCCGGCGGATTTCCAAGCCACGGACGCCCTTGCGGCCAAAATTCAGGCGCTGCTCGACGGCCAGCCCGAAAAAGCCGCGGCCATGCTGCATTATTCCGGCGCTCACAGCACCAAGGATCTGGCTGGGACGCTGGTGTTCCTCACTTACATGTTTCTCGACATGGAACAACGTGCTGGTGGGAATCCGTTCGATAATCGCAACGAGATTTACGACCTTCCCGACAACTATAACGCGGTCAACGATAACGTCAAGCGCTACACGGCCGATCCTCGGGCGGCCGAGTACATTCGAACCTGGTACACGCCGACCGGGAGACTCCTGCACCCCATGCTCGCCATTCACACCAGCTACGATCCATTGGTGCCGGTTCGTATCCCCGACATGTACCTGGGACTGGTGGAAGAATCCGGCACACAGGATCTGTTCGTGCAGCAATACGTGAAGCACGACGGGCACTGCAACATCCAGCCCAACGAAATCGCGGACGGATTCACCGAGCTGCGGGCGTGGAAGGATAAGGGCGTGAGACCGCATTCCGGGCTGCATCCGCAATCGCGTGCCGCGGCTTCAAGCCAGAGCCAGGGGACGGATCGGTGATCCAGTTGCGCCGCGGATCTTGAGCGGCGCGGCGACGAAAGCAAATTCGTAAAGTTTGCGGCGGGAGATCTCTTCGAGATTGAGCGCCTCAATGATGTGTATCCCGCTTTCCACCAGCAGGTGCACATGCACGGGCATCTCCGTCGCGGGCACGCGCTCGAAAGCCACGGTGTCGGAGCCAGCGGCGAAAATGCCTTTGCTCGATAGCCAGCGCGCTCCTTCCAGTTCCGGGCCGGGACAGCAGGCCACGGTACCTTTTCCGCCGGTGATGTAGCGCCCTGCGTTGCTCCAAAAGCGGGCCCAACCCGTGCGCAGCAGCACCACGTCGCCCTTTCCGATGCTGACGTTCTCCGCTTTCGCGACCGCGTCCAGATGAGCGGCTGTGATCGCGAAATCCGCCGGCAGCGCTTCCAGAGTCAAATGGTCCGCCAAGTCCAGCAGTACGCCGCGCCTCAACATCGGTGCGATGGTATCCACCGAGTACCTCTGGATGCCGGTCGTGTCGCTTTGCAAGGCCTTGACGTCGATGCCGCCGTACATCTTGCCGCCGCACGAGAAGTGGCACAGTGCATCGATGTGTGTGCCGACGTGGCTGCCCAGCGCCAGCGCATCGGCGCACGAGCTGACACCACCCTCCGTCACCAGGTCGCCATGCTTTTTGGTGAGGCCGAACAGAAAGGGCGGATGTGTGGGAAAGTGCGGCATGCCCGGAAAATAGGGCTGCGCCAGGTCAATAACCGTGGCGCTGCGCAGCAAATCGATCAGGTTGCTCACCGCCGCCGCGCCTCTGTTTTCGAGGGTGCAGGTTTGCGGCGAGTGTGACGGCTGCGCGGTTTGGCCGGCACCACCGGCGCGCTCTCGGCGGCCCAGCGCCCTAGTTTGTACTGCCGCTGATAAGCCGCGGTGAGGTTCGTGATGGTCACCGTAACGGTCCCGCTCGCGTCGCTGGAATACCTTTCTTCGATCTGCTGGTGGGGCGCTGCGTCGGATCGCTCCACCGGCACGCCGTTGGAGTTTGCCACGGCCGGATCGAAGGGGAAGCGAATCTCGTCCCACACCGTTACGTCGCCCGAAGGCTGGCCGTCATCGCTCAAGTGGCTGCACTCCAGATAACGGAAATGCCCTACGTTGTGGACCGGATGATAGCGCCGCCGAATCTCGTAGGGCTGCTCGTCGGGGCCGGGCAGTGGAGTGCCTTTGGGAAACAGAGGATCGAAGGTGATGCGATTTCCGCTGTCGGCCTCGCGCCACACGCCGAAATAGCGCGTGAACTTCTCGCTCAAAACGTAGCCGGCTTCCTTATCGGCCTGAATCGCCAAGCCGATCGCGGTGGCTGAGCGCGCGTGCAAGGAGCGGCGCACCCGCTTGCCGAACTTTTCCTTAAGAACGCGGCTGACGATGGGCAGCTCGCTGCCTCCGCCGGTGACATACAGCGCTTCTATTTCAGGTACGTCGTGCAACACCAGCAGATCGGCGATCACATTCAACGTTTCATCCAATAGAGGCCGGCAGCGCTCGTAATAGTCCGCCACCGGTACCGTCACAGTGTCCCAGCCTTCGCGCACGCTTTCCAGATCGATCGCGATCTTGCGGGAATTCGGGCTCAGCGATTCTTTCTTGATACGGCACTCTTCGAGCAGCCGGAAATGCTCGGCCTGCGTCAGATCGTCGAGATCCTCGTCCCCCAGTGCCATTTCCGCCAGAACTTCGTCGAAATCGTCGCCACCCAGAGTCGAAATGCCTTCCGTAGCGACGACGTAGTGCGTCTTCTCGTCGATTTCCACCAGGGACGCGTCGAACGTGCCGCCGCCCAGATCGTAGACCAGGATCGTGCCGCTGGCTTGGGTCTTATGCGCGAACTCGATGCTGGCCGCGGAAGGCTCATTCAGCAAGCCCACCACTTCGCAGCCGGCGGATCGAAAAGCTTCCACCGTGAGGAAACGCTGGTTGCTGTTGGCATTGGCCGGGACTCCCAGCATCACCTCCAGAGGTTCCTTGGGGAGCAGCGCGCGCAAGGCTGCCGCCATTTCGCCCAGCACCTGGATGAGCGGTACGGTCTGATCGGCGAGCTGCAGCAGGGTATTGGGGCCGGCGTCCTCGAGCAAGCGCTTCAGCGAGCGCAGGATGGTCCAGCCGGAGTACTGCTGGCACGCCCAGGCCTGCCAGCCATAAACCCGCTCGTGGCCTTTCACGGCGACCAGGGAAGGAAACCAGTCCACGCTCGCGCCGTCGGGATGTTCGAAGGGAAGGATCGGGTAATTGCCGCGATCCACCGCCGCCACCACAGTGCGAGTGGTGCCGAAATCAATTCCTAATCTCACAGGTGGCTCAAAGCGAATTGTAGCGCAGCCGGTGTGTGTCACACTGGAAGCCAGCCCAGCGCGCAGTGTCGCGTTTGCATTTCGTCCACCCATGTTTCAGAATTTTTACGGCAACCCAGCGGTAGCCGAGGCGCTTTTTGCAATGACACGCCAGGAGCGCATCCCGCAGACCATCTTGCTGTCGGGCCCGGAAGGCGTGGGTAAGGCAACCCTGACGCGGAGATTCGCGGGGGCGCTATTGGGCGGCGCGGAAAAAATCGAACAAGACGACCTCAGCCTGGCGCACAATGCCGACATCATCGCCGAGCGTGAGAAATGGCCCGCGGACAAACGCAACGAAGATCCGCTGCTGTTCGCCTCGCATCCCGACTTTGTTACGTTCCCGCCGGACGGCCCGTTGCGGCAGATCGGCATCGAGCAGATGCGCCTCATCAAAGAGCGCGCGCTATTCAAGCCGCTGCGGGGGAACCGGCGCGTTTTTCTGATCGACCATATTGACCGCGCCAACGAGCAAGCCGCCAACTCGCTGCTAAAGACCCTGGAAGAACCGCCCGAGCATCTCATCCTGGTGCTCACCGCTGAGAATCCCTATGATCTGCTGCCGACCATCCGTTCGCGGGCCGTGCCATTTCATCTGGGGCGCGTTTCGATGCAGGAAATGCACGCCTTCGTTTCCGCGCGCGGCCTCACGGACCCGGAGCGTCGCATCGCACTGGCCGCGGGAAGCCCGGGCCTGGCTATTTCGCTCGATCTGGAAGCCTACGATCAGCGCCGTGCCGCGATGCTGACCCTGCTGCGGGTCGGGGCCGGCCGCGCGCCGTTTTCCGAATGGGTGAAACACGCCGAAGCCATCGCTCCGCGCAAACAGGAAAAGCTAGAATTGTTCTTGGCTGTGTTGTACTTGCTGCTCGAGGACCTGCTGGAACTCGCACAGGGAGCAGACGAGATCCGTAATGCCGATATTCGCCGCGAGCTGGAGCCGCTGGCGCACAACGTGACCTTCGATTGGATGCGGGCCGCGGTGAAGAAGACAGATGAATTGTCGGACCTGGTGCGCCGCAACATTCAGAAGAGTCTCGCCCTGGATGCCATGGCGGTGGAATTGCGCCAGCTCGCCCGCTAGGAAACGCCACGCCTTCCCCAAATACGCTACGTGGAATGCGTGCGCCACGCGCCTTGCCGGGGGTCCTTTCGTTATGCTTCAATAAATTTAGCTACTGTTCTGAGCATCACGTAGTCCTCAAAAACGGCCCCGGCGGAAGTGAGCCGCATTTCGGGACCAAGATTGGATAATCTCGAAGAGTGGAGTCCGCCGTGGAGTCTGGCAACCGTAAACTGATTCGTCCGTCCTTGAACGAAGTGAAAGACCAAATGAACCGCCGCAATAATCATCAGAAGAAGTCTGTGCCGCCGGATCAGACCAACGCCGAGAACTTCTACTACATGAAACAAATGCAGGCCAAGACACCCATGGTTTTCGTGCTGAAGGACGGGGAAATGTTGAACGGCGTGATCGAGTGGTACGACAAAACTTGCCTGAAGATCAATCGCGACGGCGCACCCAACCTGCTTATCTTCAAGCCCAACATCAAGTACATGTACAAGGCCGACGCGGGCGCATCCTAAGCGCCGCGCGCAAGGTTACGCAATCGCAGGTAACTCTCCAGAAAGGCCATAGCTTGGCCGCGCAGAATGGTATTCTCCGTGCCTTCAATCACGCCTGAATCGGCAGAGCATTCGAGCCAGCCATTTTCCTTGGGCCAGCAGTCCTTCTCGAAAACGTACTGGATGCGGATGAGCGCGCCGGAATCCTGGGCGACATGCAAGCGGATCGCGTCAGCACAGGCGTCGGGCGGGAAACGGTCGCAGCAGCCGCGGCCATAGCCGGTGTTGCAGATTTGCCGGACATGCTCCTGGTCGGGCTGAAACGCGTTGGCGTCCGCGCGGCATTCGCCCGCATACGCGTCACCCAGCGGCAGCCGCGGCGGAACAACCCAGCCCGCGTTC
>DATJWJ010000265.1:0-13581 GCA_035501355.1 Bryobacteraceae bacterium
GTTCGATGGGCATGCTTTCCGCCATCGCCGCGGGCGCCAGCAATGACCTGCTTTCACGCGCCGCCGACGTCACGCTCAAGGAAGGCCGCAGGCTGGTGCTCTGCGTCCGAGATACGCCCTTCAGCCGCATCCATCTTGAAAACATGCTGCGCGCGCAGCAGGCCGGCGCTGTGATCATGCCGGCCATTCCTTCGTTCTATCACCAGCCGCGGACCATCGAAGACCTGCTGACCCAATATGTCTGCCGCGTGCTGGCGCAGCTCGGGCTCCCCCAAGATCGCCAATTCGCCTGGAAAGGCCAGGGCCAGCAATTGCGCAAGGCATTTCAAATATAATCCGCAGCGAACCGTCATGAGCCCCGGGCCATACGCCAAACCCAATCGCTTTCGCACCGTGCTCGAGATGATCAAATTCGAGCACTCCATTTTCGCGCTGCCCTTTGCTCTCACGGGTGCGTTGCTGGCCGCCCGCTATGCCCGGGGCATGGCTTGGCCTTCCTGGCAACAAATCGTCTGGATTATCGTGGCCATGGTGGGCGCGCGCTCGGCGGCCATGACCGTAAACCGCATCGCTGACGTTCGGTACGATCGCGAAAACCCGCGCACCAGCAACCGCGCTCTGGCCACCGGCGCGCTCTCCCTCGGCTTCGCTTGGGTCTTCACCCTCGCCAGCGCCGCCGTCCTCGTCTTTGCGGCCTGGCGATTGAATCGCCTGGCGCTCGAGCTCTCGCCCCTGGCCTTGGCCATCCTGTTCCTGTATTCCTATACCAAGCGCTTCACCATGTGGTCCCATCTCGTGCTCGGATTCTGCCTGGGAATGTCCCCCGCCGCAGCTTGGATCGCCATTGCCGGGTCGCTCGACCCGCGCATGCTGATTCTCTGCGCCGCTGTCACCCTTTGGGTCGGCGGCTTCGACGTTCTCTACGCCTGCCAGGACCTTGACTTTGACCGTCGCGCCGGCCTCTATTCGGTGCCCAAGCGCTTCGGCATCGCCCGGGCTCTCGTGATTGCGCGCGGCATGCACGTCATCATGGTCGCGCTGCTGGCTTGGCTGGCCGCGAGTTTCGGCTTGCCCTGGCCTGCCTGGGCGGGGATCGCCGTTGTCGCCGCTCTCCTCGCTTACGAGCACTCCCTGGTCCACGCGGATGATTTGCGGCGGCTGAATGCTGCGTTTTTCGCGGTGAACGGTTATATTAGTTTGCTATTCCTGCTGTTCTGGGGCGCGGCGGTAGCCGTCGCGCGCTAAGCGCCGAGCGCAATGCGCATACGCGCTCTGGAACGCGTGCGATATCGATGAAGGCAACGCAAATAGCAGCACAAATCCGGTAATGAAAAACTCCGCTCTCTTAATAGAGGACCCGCGCCTCCAGCCCATCGCCGCCAAGGTCATGGCCGGCGAACGGCTCACCGCCCACGACGGTCTGGCGCTCTACCGCTCGCCGGACCTGCTGGCCATCGGCTGGCTTGCCAATCACGTTCGCGAGAAGCGCCACGGCGCGGTCTGCTACTTCAACGTCAACCGGCACATCAATCCAACCAACGTCTGCGTCGCGCATTGCAAGCTCTGCGCCTTTGGCCGCAGCCCCGATGCCCCCGGCGCATACACGTTCGCCCTCGAAGAAATTTGGCAGCGCGCCGCGCAAGGCCTGCGCGAAGGCGCCACGGAGTTTCACCTCGTCGGCGGCCTGCATCCCGATCTCCCTTTCGCCTATTTTCTCGACCTGATCCGCGGCCTCAAGGCGCGCTGCCCCGGCGTGCACCTGAAGGCCTTCACCATGGTCGAGGTCGGCTACTTCGCCCGCATCTCCAAGCTTTCCATTCACGATACCCTGGTCGCCCTCAAGGAGGCCGGCGTCGATTCCCTGCCCGGCGGCGGCGCCGAAATTTTCAATCCGCGCGTGCGCAAAATCATCTGCGACCACAAAGTGAGCGGCCAGCAGTGGCTCAATATCGCCCGCGCCGCGCACCAGATCGGCCTGCGCTCCAACGCCACCATGCTCTACGGCCATATCGAGAACGACGAGGAGCGCGTCGAGCACTTGCTCGCCCTGCGCAAGCTCCAGGACGAAACCGGCGGTTTCGTGGCCTTCATTCCGCTGGCGTTTCATCCCGAAAATACCGGTCTCGCGCATCTGCCCAAGCCGACCGGTTTCACCGACCTCAAAACCATCGCCGTGTCGCGCCTGCTGCTCGATAATTTCGATCACATCAAGGCTTACTGGATCATGCTCACGCCTCGCGTCGCCCAGATTGCTCTGCGCTTTGGCGCCGACGATATCGACGGCACCGTGGTGGAAGAGAAGATCTATCACGACGCCGGCGCGACTACGGCTCAATTTACGTCGCGCGCGCAATTGGAGCGCCTGATCCGCGAGGCTGGCCGCGTGCCGGTCGAGCGCGATACCCTTTATCGCCCTATCGACCGCTCCAAGATGCCGCCCCCTCCGCCACAGTCTGGCGCCAGCCTTTCCATCATCGTATAGCTGGCATACTCGGCAGCCGCAAGATGACCGATTCGCTCGTAGCTAGCGGGCTTCGGCGTGCATCTGCGCTCGTGGTTTTTGCCGCCCGTTGAGCAGAGCCTCGCCGACCAGCAGCGCATAAAACGGCGCGTACGCGAGCCATTGAAAATACGGATCGAAATGCCAGATACCATTGATCTGATATTCGATGAGCACTTTATACGAAATAAATTGCAGAATAGTGGCGAGCAGCCAGGCCGGATTGGGAAAGAAGCACAGCAGCGGAACGATCCAGGTGAAGTACCAGGGGTAAGTATTGGGCGCGAACATCAGAATGGCGCCGACAATCAGAAACGCGGCCCGCAGCGGATCGATCTTTCGCGCGGCGGCCCAGACGGCCAGGCCCACAACAATGCCTTCGCCGATTCCGGCTGCGACCTCGGGATGCCCGGAGAAACGCAGCAATACCGCGTAGAGACTGGGATTATAGTTTTGAAAGGTCGCTTGATAGTGGACGAAAAGTGCCGAGAACTGCGCGATCGCGGATCGATAGGGCCAGACGCACGCAAGGCCAACGAGCGCGCCGCCGCTGAACGCGATCCAGCCCCGCAGCTTTCGGGGCCATTCCGAAAGGCGCAGCGCGAGAGGCAAAAGCGCGATGGGAAAGAGTTTCGCCAGCGATCCGGCGGTCAAGGCTATGGTGGATGCACCAGGTCTTCTTTTGATCAGGGCCAGGCCCGCGATCATGGCCGCAATCGCCAGCGCGTCGTTATGCCCACTGGCCGCGAATTCGACGATCACCAGTGGATTCCAGGCGTAGATGGCCAGCCGATAGTTCGCGTCGGGATAGGCTTCGAGCCATTTCGCGAGCATCGCTAAAACCAGGAGGTCGGCTAGAACAAAAGGCAGCTTGAACGCGATAATTCCGGAAAGATAGCGCGCGTCCAGCCGAAAAATAAGCTCGGAGAGCGGAGGATAGACGGCTGGAATCTCGGGGCTCGGCATGACCGCCCAGCCCGGATCGCGCAGATAGCCCAGCCGCGGATCGTTCGGGGCGATGGTATACGGGTTCCAGCCCGCGTTCTGTACCCGGCCTTCCCAGCGGTAGCGCTGAATGTCAGTGGAAAGCGACGGCGCGAGCGAGTACAGTGTGAGTCGAAATATCACCGCCCCGGCGACGATCAGCCAAAGGGCGGGGCGCGTTTCCGCGGAATGCTCGAGCAAGTAAAGGACGATGAAGTAGACGATGCCGGCGGCCAATGCCAGCCCGATCGTCTCGATCACGGCGAGTTTCAAGTCGCCCAGGCGGGCCATCAGCGCGAAGAGCCCTTCCAGCGCCAATGCGCCAATGAGGGCTACAACGGTTTGAGGGGCAACACCAAAGATTCTGCGTTCACGATCGAGAGGTAAGTAGGACTTGTTCAGTGCCGATAGCATCTTGTTGATAGCCGCGGCTCAAGGCTGGCTCGCCGAATATTGGTCGCATTTGAGCGGCGCCACCAGGGATCCCTTTCGCGGAATTTATCAGCTCAATTCCTTCGATCTGGCGGTCATGGTCCCTTACTTTCTGGTGCTCGGAATCCTCGCCGCTTACGGCTTCCATCGCTATTGGCTGGTCTATTGCTATGCCAAATATCGCGCTAATGTTCCCGGCAAGGCCGCGGAGCCGGCCACTTGGCCGAAAGTAACTATACAGCTTCCCATCTATAACGAACGGTACGTCGTGGAGCGGCTGGTCGAGGCCATTTCGCGGATGGATTATCCGCCCGGCCTGCTGGAAGTTCAGGTGCTCGACGACTCCACCGACGAGACTCAAGCGGTGGCGCTGGCGTGCGTGGAGCGCCATCGCGCGCTGGGCCTGAACATTCATTATCTGCACCGAGCCAATCGAGAAGGCTACAAGGCTGGCGCCTTGGCCGAAGGGCTGAAGTCCGCCACCGGCGAGTTCATCGCCATCTTCGATGCCGATTTCCAGCCGAACTCCGACTTCCTTCGTCTCACGGTTCCCTACTTCCACGACCCGCACATTGCCATGGTGCAGACGCGCTGGACCTATCTCAATCGCGATTACTCCGCGCTCACCGAAGTCGAAAGCATCTTGCTCGACGGCCATTTTGTCGTCGAGCATGGCGCTCGCGCCCGCAGCGGCGTTTTCTTCAATTTCAATGGCACCGCCGGCGTCTGGCGCCGCACCGCCATCGAAGACGCCGGAGGATGGCAGCACGATACGCTCACCGAGGATACCGACCTCTCCTACCGCGCGCAGCTGCGCGGCTGGCAATTTCTGTACCTGCCGGAGATCGAGTGTCCTTCCGAACTGCCGGTGGAGATGAACTCTTTCAAATCGCAACAGGCGCGCTGGGCCAAGGGCCTGATGCAGACGGCCAAGAAAATTCTCCCCCGCGTGCTGCGCGCCGACGTGCCTGCCAGCGTGAAAGCCGAAGCCTTCTTCCACCTGACCGGCAATATCAGCTATCCCCTGATGGTGGTGCTCTCCACGCTGCTTTTGCCCGCCATGATCGTGCGCTTCTATCAAGGCTGGGCGCAGATGCTGGTGATCGATCTGCCCTTGTTTCTGGCTTCCAGCTGCTCGATCTCCGGCTTTTATCTCACGGCGCAGCGCGTGCTCTATCCCAAAACGTGGACGCGGAAAATCATCTACCTGCCGTTCGTGATGGCGGTTGGCATCGGCCTCTCCGTTCGCAACGCCAAGGCCGTCATGGAAGCCCTTCTCGGCGTGCGCTCCGAGTTCGCGCGCACTCCCAAATATCGCATTGAAGGCCACAGCGGCACCTGGCGCCGCAAGGGCTACCGCAACCGCGCCGGCTGGATGCCCTATCTCGAAGTGGGCCTGGGCCTTTACTTCGCCGCCACCGTGTATTACGCGATCCAAAACGAGAACTACCTCACCGTGCCTTTCCTGCTCCTTTTCGTCTGGGGTTATCTGTACACCGGCCTGATGTCGCTCGCTCACGTATGGATGGAACGCCTGCACCTGGGCGTGCGCGCCCCCCAAGAGGTTCGTCCCGCCGCTTCGAGCGTCCCCGGCTTCTAGGCCACGAAGATCGCCTTGGCGGCATCACAACCAGTGTTACATGCCGTGCACGTTGTTTTGAGCTTCACACTGTTGTTTTGGCTTCACACTACGGACAACGATCTTTAGGCCGAGCTTGCCTAAAAAGCGGTAGAATTGTTTAGATAGAATCGGTTCCAAGATAAAGGCGCGGAGGTTGCCATGCTGATCAAGAAGCCCAGCGACATTCCCTATTCCGAAATCACGCCCAAAGCCGTGTACATGAATCGCCGGAAATTCCTGGCGGGCGTAGCGGCGGCCACCGGAGCGGTCACGCTGGCCGCGCGGCCGGTTTCGGAATGGCTCGCGCCGCAGTCCGTGCTTGCCGACGGCACCAAGCTGGAACCGCTGGCGAAAAGCCCTTTCTCCACCACCGAGCCGATAACGCCGCTTAAAGATGTGACGCACTACAACAACTACTACGAATTCGGCACCGACAAAGCCGATCCGGCGAAATATTCCACCAAGTTCGTGACCTCGCCTTGGAGCGTCTCGGTGGACGGCGAGGTCAATAAGCCTGGGAAATACGATCTTGGGGAACTTCTCAAGCTGGCTCCGCTCGAAGAACGGATCTACCGGCATCGATGCGTGGAAGCGTGGTCCATCGTGGTCCCGTGGATTGGCTACTCTTTTAGCGTTCTTGCCAAATTGGCCGATCCCAAGCCCACCGCGAAATTCGTGGCGTTCCAGAGCTATTACGATCCCAAGCAGATGCCCCTCGGGCAGCAGGCGGGAATTGAACTGCCGTATGTCGAAGGTTTGCGGCTCGACGAGGCGATGAATCCTTTGACGCTGCTGACTTTTGGCATGTTTGGCGAGACTTTGCCTAACCAGGATGGCGCGCCGGTGCGCATGGTGATGCCCTGGAAATACGGCTTCAAGAGCATCAAATCCATCGTGAGGATTCGCTTCGTCAGGGATATGCCGCCGACCACCTGGAACATCGCCAACGCGCATGAATACGGGTTCTACTCCAACGTGAATCCGCAAGTGGACCATCCCCGCTGGAGCCAAGCCTCGGAACGCCGTCTGGATGGATCTTTCTTCGGCAAGCGAATCAAGACGCTAATGTTCAATGGCTACGCCGATCAGGTGGCCAGCATGTACACGGGCATGGACCTGCGCAAGTATTACTGAAGAACTTTCCGCGCCGCTCCCAGCGCCATGGATCTTTCGCGGCACATAAACGTTCGGTGGCTCAAGCCTCCGGTCTTCCTGCTTTGTCTCGGGCCGCTCGCCCATCTCGTCTGGATGGGTTTTCATGATGAATTGGGCGCGAACCCGGTGGAATACATCACCCATTCCACGGGGACGTGGACGCTAGTGGCGCTTTGCGTCACGCTGAGCATCACGCCGCTGCGGCGCATCCTGGAGCAGAACTGGCTCATTCGCTTCCGGCGAATGTTCGGCCTCTTCGCCTTCTTCTACGGCTCGCTGCATTTCACCACTTACGTTTGGGTCTATTCGGGTTTTGACGTCCACGCGATGATCGACGACGTGTACAAGCGGCCGTTCATTACCGCTGGATTCACCGCGTATGTGCTGATGATTCCCCTGGCTCTAACGTCGACGAGCGGAATGATCCGCCGCCTGGGCGGGCGGCGCTGGCAATTACTGCACGAACTCATTTACGTCAGCGCTATAGCGGGAGCGATTCACTATTACTGGCTGGTGAAATCCGACGAGCGCGTGCCGCTGCGGTTTGCAGCCGTGGTGGCGTTGCTGCTCGGGTATCGTGTGATTTTCTACGCGTTCCAGCGGAAGGAAAGAGCCGCCGCGAAGAAAGGCACGCGAGAATCGGTGCTTTCCGCTTAGCTGAAAACTAAGTTGCTCTCAGGCGGTGGTTTCAGCGCTGGCGCGAACCAACTGCCAGCGCTTGGGGCGCTTCTTGGTGTCGAGAACTTTTTTGCGCAGCCGCAAGGATTTCGGCGTGACCTCGACGAATTCGTCTTCGGCGATGTATTCGATGGCCTGCTCGAGGCTGAGATCGCGATGCGGGATGAGGCGAATGGCCTCATCGGCGCTAGAAGCGCGCATATTGGTCTGCTTTTTTTCCTTGGTGACATTCACGTCCATATCGGCTTCGCGCGAATTATCGCCGACGATCATTCCTTCATAAACTTCCGTTCCCGGACCGACGAACATTTCGCCGCGCTCCTGAAGATTCCACAAAGCAAAAGCGGTAGTGACGCCGGCGCGATCCGCCACGAGAGCGCCGGTAGGCCGCGAAGCCGTCTCCCCCACGTAATCGGTCCAGCCGGCCAGGATGGAATGGATCAAGGCGGTGCCGCGCGTCTCGGTGAGCAATTGGCCGCGCAGCCCGATCAGGCCGCGCGAGGGAATGCGAAACTCCATGCGCACCCGGCCGGAGCCATGATTGACCATCTGGGCCAGCTCGCCGCGCCGCGTGCCCAGCGACTCCATGACGATGCCGATAAAGCTCTCCGGACAATCGACCACCAGCATTTCCAGCGGCTCCAGGCGGCGGCCATTTTCGGTACGCACCACGATCTCGGGTTTGCCAACCATCAGCTCGTGGCCCTCGCGGCGCATGGTTTCGATGAGAATTGCCAGTTGCAATTCGCCGCGGCCCAGCACACGAAAAGCTTCCGGCGTCTCGGTATTCTCGACGCGAATGGAAACATTCGTGAGCAGCTCCTTTTGCAGCCGATCGCGAAGGTCGCGGGAAGTGACCCATTGGCCGTCTCGGCCGGAGAGCGGCGAATTATTAACGGTGAAAATCATCGCCAGAGTAGGCTCGTCGATCGTGAGCGGCTCGAGCGGCGCGGGATTTTCGGCATCGGTAATGGTTTCGCCGATCTGAATGCCCTCGACACCGGCGATGGCAACAATGTCGCCCGCGGAGACCGTTTCCGCTTCGTCGCGGTCCAGGCCACGAAAAGTGAAGAGCTTGGTGATGCGCGTGGTTTGGAGTGAACCATCGAGCTTGGCGATGCCCACTGCTTCGCCGCGGTACATGGTTCCCTGAAACACGCGAGCGATGGCGATACGGCCGAGAAAATCGCTGTAATCGAGATTGGTAACCTGGACTTGCAGCGTTTTTTCCGGATCGCCCGAAGGAGGAGGAATGGTCTCCACAATGGACTCGAATAGGAACTTCAAATCGGTGGCATCGTCGCTGCCGGAGGGCGCGCCGGCTGGTCCCCACTGGCGATGGGCGACGCCGGTTTTCGCGTTGGTATAAAGGACCGGGAAATCGAGTTGGTCTTCGGTGGCGTCGAGATCGATGAAGAGACTATAGATTTCGTCCAGCACGGCGGCAGGGCGCGCATCGGAGCGGTCGATTTTATTCAGGACGACGATGGGGGGCAGCTTGGCCTGCAAGGCTTTTTGCAAGACGTAGCGCGTCTGCGGAAGGGGACCTTCGCTGGCGTCAACGAGCAGGAGCACCCCATCGACCATGCGCAGGGCTCGCTCGACTTCGCCGCCGAAATCGCTGTGGCCGGGCGTATCCACGATATTGATGCGCGTATCGTGATAAAAAAGCGCGGTGTTTTTGGCCAGGATGGTGATGCCACGCTCGCGTTCGAGTTCGTTGGAGTCCATGACGCGCTCCGCGACTTCTTGATTGCTGCGGAAGATGCCGCTCTGACGGAGCATGGCGTCGACCAGGGTAGTCTTGCCGTGGTCAACGTGGGCGACGATGGCGATATTGCGGATGGCTTTATTCATAAGTTATAGACCTAGAAAGGCTTACCTAATGGAGTTCACGAGAATGGCACGATAAGTGCGCGGACTACCCCCTCCCCCCACTTTTTTTTTCAAGAGTATCATTCCAGGGGAGTTCCTGGCCGAATTTGATAAGAATATCATTCCAGAGGAGTTGTTGGTCAGAATTTGATAAGAGCATCATTCTATTGCACTTAATGGAACACGCTCGAAAGGGACTAGCGCGGCGGGCCACAGCGATAAATGGCCAATATCGCTCCGTACGAAATTCGAGCATGTTCTATTGTACAGCACGAGTCTACAGGCGCCGGCGGAGAATATTGTTTTTAAGGGATCTGAGCGATGATTCCGAACCCGCTGCAGAGGGAACGCCAAGCAAGGGCTTCGCGCTCATGGAGGTGTCTAGAGTAGGGTAGTGCACGAGCAAATGACTACAATGATTATGAGTTCTCCCTACCGGATAAGGCTAACCCGAAGGAGCCTTATTGCCAGCCCAGATCCTGATCGTGGACGACAATCACGCCGCGCCCATTGCTATACGCGAACTATTGGGATGGCATGGACTGCAAGTTTGCGGCGACGCCAAAGATAGGAAAGAAGCGGTGGAAAAGGTTGTGGAGTTGAAACCGGATATCGTCCTGATGGATATCAACATGCCCGGCATGAACGGCATTAGCGCCGCGTCCGAAACTCGCGGAATCAGCCCAGCCACAAAAATCGTGTTCTTAACCGTGCATGACGGTCCGAGATTCGTCGCCGGAACGCGGCCCTGGGCGCATGGATTCGTGCCTAAATCCGCCGCGGGCACCAAACTCATTCCCACGCTGCAGCGCCGCGCGGGAAACTCGCCGGAAGTTTACGCAAAAACCCGCCGCGCCGCGACCGATTAGAATTCGGCGGTCGCGGCGCCAGGCGAGACGCGTGATTCGTCAACCCTTGTGAATCCCGGGACCCAAAGCTCCAGTCTCGGAAATTTCCAAGGCTATTGCACCTGCCTGAAGTAATCAAATGCACCATTTACCGGCGTGTTAGCCCCATCTGAGCCAACAGCAATGCCAACCTTGGTAGGTCCCGAGGACAAAAATTCGGTTCGACTCACGGTTCCGACTTTGGTATATACGGATCCCGTCCCGGAATAAGAGAAAGTCAAATTCGTTCCGTCGTCCTGAACCTTGAGCCACCAAGGGAAAGTTGACGGAAGCATACTGGTACCAAATGGATTTCCACCAGTAGCCTGCGTACCCGTTGGCCAATAGCCAACGGTTAATGCCAGCTGTGCATTCGGGCTCGCGTAATAAACACCGAAGACGATAAACCTGCCGGTGGAGTCACTCAGCACAAGGCCGGACAAAGGAGCAGGCTGCATCGGACTCAGATCCATGGCATTGAGTTTCAGCACGACTGTCCACGGCGTTGCGGGGACGGGCTGTGTGATGCCGTTGATGGAGCTTCCCGTCGCCGCCGGCGCGGTCAACGTCAAAAGACCGTTGGCAACCGTTGCGGCCGCCGTGCCTTGATTAAACCAAGTCCAGTGGGCATTGAGCGACGTGCCATTGAACTCGTCATCCAACGTTCCCGGACGTGCTGGCTGTACGTCTGGGCTGAGGTACACCGTCGGGTTTGAAACCGAATTCGGCAGATTCGCTGAATCCGGCGAGCCTAGAAGGAACAAATCCTGGGCTGGCGCGGCAACACCGGTGATTGTGCCAGCAGGCCCCTGCGGCCCGGCCGGCCCGACCGGCCCTGCAGGACCTTGAGGTCCGGTATTACCCTGCGGCCCTTGTGGGCCCGCCGGTCCTTGAGGTCCCTGCAGACCAGAAGATCCGGCTGTAACTTTGGGAAGCAGCGTCACGCTGAGGTCGTTGTTCCCCTTCATGATCTCTACCATGCGGGTATCCGGATTCCATGCCGAACCAGTCATGGATACAGTAACTTGGTGCTTTCCGGCTTTTAGCTCGATTCCCATGGGGGTGAGCTGCCGCGTGTCGACGCCGTCGATGGCTACGTGGGCGCCGGAGGGATTGGAGCTGACCACCAATACGGCCAGCGGATCGCGGTCAAAGTATCGATCATGGTCCTGGTCATGGGATTCGGGATGCTGAGCCTGCAGGCGGCTGGGCATTCCCGCAAACATCGCGACAGAAAGAGCCGCGCAGGCCATTGTTGCTATTGGACTTAGTTTTCGCATACGGCTGAGCTCCTTTATGCGGAAACAACCGGACAGCTGCTTTTTGACTTATGGGCTAACGGTAATAGGGTGCCTGGGCCAAACGTTGGGGACAATGGTACGTTATGGCTACTGGCAGGCTTCGCCTGAAATTCGCTGAGCCCGCAGTGACCCAGATCCGAAAGCCTTATTGGGCCAGATGGCCAGTCCATGCCGCTTTCGGAAAATTAGCCGGTCTCATACAGTCTCTTGCCAACACCGGGATACCGGCCAGGGCCGGAAGCGTTCGCGGATCGCACGGCCCTCGATGGTACCCGCCGGCATTCAGTTTCCTTCAAGCGATTCGCATCCTGACCGCGGTCCCCGCATCGGCGCAGTCAGCTGCAGGTCCAGCCCGGCCACGCTTCCGCTGATGATGGACAGTGTGGTACTCTCCGCCCACCGCGTTCGTGTTTCCGGCAATTCACGACAGAGGAGCCAATTCGCGTATGTCTAATAACCTCGTCTCCGGGCGAAAGGTCGCTGCCGCTTTTTGTTTGATAGCAGCCAGTGTGTTCGCTGGCTCGGCACAACAACAATCAATGGAAGGCAAGACCGCAGAGCAAGCGTACAAAAATATTAAAGTCCTGAAGGGAACTCCCGCGGACCAATTGAATCTAGCCATGCACCTGGTCGAGGGCGAACTTGGCGTAGACTGCACCTTCTGTCACGTAGATCACGATCCCACCCATTTCCAACTCGACGACAACAAGCAAAAGGAAACCGCGCGCAAGATGATGCAGATGGTAATCGATATTAATAAAAACAATTTTGAAGGCAAACAAGTGGTGACCTGTTACACCTGCCACCAGGGCCATCCGGAGCCTACCGGCACTCTGGTCCTGCCACTGTCCGCCGCGGCTGAGAGCGTCATCGGTTTGGAAGAGGAAAAGCCGGTTCCAGTCACCCTTCCCAGCGCAGATCAGATCTTTGACAAGTACGTTGAGGCGCTCGGAGGGGAACAGGCGATTCGCAAGGTCAGCAGCCGAGCGATTATTGCCACGCAAGATCTCGCCACCGGCCCAGGAGGCAAGATTCACTTGCCTGCCCAGATCGAACGCTATCAGCAAGCGCCGAACCTCGCGGTGACGATTGCACACATCTCTAACGGAACGCTGGCCGACGGCTTTGACGGCCGCGTGGCGTGGGCACAGAATCTCAAAGGCGCCGTAACCGATACCGGCTTCACGGTGGACCAATCGCGCGCGCGCCGCAATGCCGGCTTTTATTCCGATACTCTGGACCTGAAGCAGCAATATACGAAGGTAGAAGTCAGCGGAGTGGTGCAGATCGATGGCGCCGAAGCCTATGAACTCCTCGGTTATCCGGCGAATGACAGCGTCGAAAAGCTGTACTTTGACGTGGTGACCGGATTACTTTTGCGAAAGAATACCGTCTTGAGCACCCCGCTCGGCAACAGCCCGTTCCAGGTGGATTACGCCGACTACCATGAGACCACCAGTGGTTTGCGTTACCCGTTCACGATCAGCATGACACCCGCAACACCGCGATCCGAACCGACAACGCACTCGATCCTGCGCATTCAGAAAGTCGAAGATAACCCGGCGATCGATCGTGCGAGATTTGCGAAACCCCAACCTAAGTCGGCACAATAACACGAAGTAAAACGCGCGTCACGCGGCTCAGTCGTGAGGGCGCGCTCGCCTGGTCTTATCGCCATTCACCAGGACGAATTTCTGAATTCGTTTACCGGTGTCGACTTCGCCGGTATACATATTGCCGTGGGAATCCACGGCAATCGCGTCGATCCAATGAAAGTAACCCGCCATGCGGCCATTGTCGCCCACCGAGCCGGCGACCGTCCCGCTCTTCCGGTCTTGAATCCAGACCTTGTCGTTTGTGCCATCTGCAATCAGGAGATATTTGCCGTCGCGGTCATGTGAGAACGTGAGGTTATAAATCGTTCCACACATTCCGAACGTGGTGCTGCCCGGCCCCCCGCATTCGGAGCCGCGAGCCGGAGTCGACGGATGGACAAAAAAGCTGGTCACGAACTTGCCCTGTTTGGTGAACACCTGGACGCGGTCGGCGCCGCGTTCACAAACATAAACCAGCCCGTCGGGCGCGATGTGGACGCAGTGGAGCGCGGGCGCGAACTCCTGCTGATCGGGAGGCGGCCCTGACTTCCAG
>DATJWJ010000266.1:0-37620 GCA_035501355.1 Bryobacteraceae bacterium
TGGCACTGCTGCTGCTGGCGGTGACCTTGTTTGTACTGGAGGCCAAGTTCACCTCGCACGGTGTACTGGGCATCGGCGGCACGATCTCGATGATCCTGGGAGCGCTACTGCTGGTGAACGGTCCACCGGAAGTGCGCATCCATCTGTTTACCGCGATCATGGTGTCGGTTCCTTTCGCCCTGATCACCATGTTTCTGGTGGCTATCGTAGTCCGCGCCCGGCGCAACAAAGTCCTCACCGGTGCGAGCGGGATGGTCGGCGAAGTCGGAATCAGCCGCACGCCACTGGAACCCGAAGGCCAGATTCTGGTGCATGGCGAATATTGGGACGCGGTGGCGTCCACCAATATCCCGGCCGGTGCGCGTGTGCGCGTGAAGGCGGTTTCCGGCCTGAAGCTGTTGGTGGAACCGGCCTAGCCGTGCCCCGGCGTGCGAAGGTGCGGCATGAGCCAGCTGAAAGATAAGCAGGGTGCCCCCGGAACACGTGCCGGACAGCCATCGGGAGGCGACGCAAACACCGGCGGGCACCCCTACGCGTACCGCTGGCCTTGGGTCGCCGTCGCCGCGGGCGCTTTGCTGGCCATCTTTGTGGTAGGCAAACTTCCGCTTAGTCGAACTTCAGCCTCCGACGGCTTAATACCTCAGGAAATCCTGGACAGTCATCTGCGCGCTCTCATGCCCGGTCACTTGACCGACGTCGAATCGTCCGATCCTCACACCGTGAAGGCGTGGTTCAAGGGAAAGCTCAGCTTTTCGCCGGCCGTGGAAGACTTCGCCGCGGAGGGATTCCCACTTGTGGGCGGGCGGCTGGATTCCATTTCAGGACGCACGGTGGCGGCGTTGGTGTATGAGCGTAACAGCCAGTTGATCAACATGTATTCCTGGCGGTCCGGCGGACCATCTTCGCCGCCGGTGTCCAGCACGCTCGAAGGCCAGAGTCTCGTTCACTGGAACGCAGCCGGGTCTAGCTGGTGGCTAGTCTCCGATTCGAAGCTGGCAGAGCTACAGAAACTGGCGGCGCTCGTGCGCAGCCACACGCGTTAGCGCTTCAATTCCGTGACCGGGATGTTCACGCGATAGACAGCCAGGCCGTCCGGATTCCTCAGGTCGAAGGACCCTCCAATACTGGGTGGTCCATCCTGGCCGCCCAAGAAAGTGACCGAACGGGCGGAAATGTCGCCGCTGGAATTTTGGTTGTTGCGGATCCAGTGCCAGACTCCCGACTCCAGTCTGGTCGGCGAGCCAATCGCAAAATGCATGTCGATGGTTAGCGCCGAGGAGCTATCGCTGATCAAGGCCTCCGCGGCCAGACGATCGCCATCGCGAACCCCGTGGACGAACTGCAACCGGAAGACAGACAAATCCTCTTTGCCGGAAAGATCTTCGACCGCCGGCCGGCGTCCGAGACAGCCTGTAAGTATGAGCAGTAAGATGCAGAAAAACCGAATCGGCATGCTTCACTTATACACCGGAAGCAGGGACAAATACTTCGGCGAAGGTGGCCGGCTCGGTTTTTCGCAGCAGACTAGCGTGCGGCGGGCCTGGAATGGCCGCGCGATGCTTTCGGCTTCAGCGCCCCGCGCCCACAGCGGCTACGCTGGTTACGACAAGCGTCAGCACCGTGCCATTGAGATTGTTGGAGCCGGAGTCTTCCGACCCGATGGTGGTTACAATGCCGGCCGTGGAGTCGATATTTATGTTCGAGTTTTGGAACGGCCCGTTCGACCCGGTGTTGCTGTGTTGAAAAAGCAGCGTGAGCTGCGTGGATTGCCTGGTTGCGCCTGAGCAGGTAGTGGAACCATCTTGCTGTTTCATTTGCGTGCCGTCGCCCGAGCCTGAAAAAGTGGCTAGAGTTTTTCCATTCTGCGTGATCGTAATTCGTTGATGGGATTGCCCATTGGCGACGCAACTGAGCTGGTAGTTCGAATCCGAATCGATCTTGATGTTGAGAGGGTTGGAATGGGACATTGATATACACTCCTGGGTGCGCGGATTGTTTCGTGGATCCCTGACGAAAACCGCCGGGCGTGGAGGCTCCACGCGGGTGGGATGCTTTAGTATAGGCGCGGTTACTTTAAATTGCAATCACTTTTGGAGTACCGATCACGAATTACCGGCCTGCTTTCTCAATTAATTTCTCGACCGGCGCCGCCGGGGCCAATCGCACCTCGGCGTGGATTTTGCTCGCGTCCTGAATGAATACCCGCTGTTGGGCCACCCATCTCGCCGGCGGGCGCCGGTTGCGTTCGATGAATTCGAGCGCCTGCAAGCCAATCGAACCCAGCCGGCTCAAATTCTCCGAAACCGGAATATCCTGCTTCAGCAAAAATGAACTTTCAAGCAGCGGCCTCACCTTTGCACCGTTATCGCGCCACCGGGTAAGCCAGGCGCGAAGTTGCACGCGATCCATTCGATCCACCAGCGCAGCGAATTCGCGCGCCACTTGGCTTTCTGGGCGTACCGCGTCCACGAGACGGTTCAGGGGCGTGTTTTGGCTATACTTCCCTGCCCTCATGCGTTGACTAATATTAGCCGGCTCCAGAACATCGGCCAGCGTTTTGAGCGAGGTGATGGACTGGTCGCCCGCCAGACGCTGCAGCATGAGATCGTAACTAGAGCGGTGAGTTAGACCGAGCCAAACCAGATCGCGGCTGACCACGTCCAAACGCCGATACATGGAAGCAACGTCTTTAACGTTTGGTGGCGACCACAAGCGCTCGGCGATGGCGGCGGTGCGCGGCCAGATTCGAGAATCGACATTTTCCGGGTCAACGAACTCGGCCCACATTGCAGCCTCGCCGCCCAGAATGCGTGACTTTTCTTCCGCGGTTAGGGCAGCGGACTCGCGTTCCAGAGGATCGACGGAATACAGGGCTGAGGCAGCCTCCATGTGGTCCAAATAGTAGCCGGAAGACAGGATGCCCGAGAAGCCCAGCTGCGTGGCTTGCGCCAGCGATTTCTGGCCGCGCCAGGATTGGATCAGTATGTCCTTCGGAAGACTGGGATCGAGAATCTCGTCCCAGCCTTCCATGCGCTTTCCATATTTGGCGAGGATGAGTTCAACTTGCTGGTTGAAGTAAGCCTGGAGCGCATGATCGTCGGCGAGGCTGTGCTGGCGCAGGAAATCTTGTACGGACTGGTTGGCTTGCCACTCATGCCCATTTACTTCGTCGCCGCCGATGTGGAAATAGCGATCTGGAAAAAGGCCCGCCATTTCAGCGATGAAAGCGTCCAGAAATTCGTATGTGGACTCGCGCGTGGGATCCATCGCGACGTCGGCCGCGGGCCAAAGACGGCTGATGGCGTAGGGCCCGGGACCACTGCCAAGCTGTGGATAGGCGGCCAGCCAACTGCTGGTGTGGCCGGGCATGTCGAACTCGGGAACCACGCGGATGCCGCGATCCCGCGCGTAGGCAATCACGTCGCGGATTTGATCCTGAGTGTAGAAGAGGCCGTCCGAGCCGAGTTCTTGCAGTTTGGGAAAGCGGAGGCTCTGGACGCGGAAACCCTGATCGTCGGACAGATGCCAGTGGAATACGTTGAGTTTCACCGCGGCCATAGCGTCCAGATTGCGCTTGACGACTTCGATGGGCATCCAGTGCCGCGAGACATCCAGCAACAGGCCGCGCCAGGGGAAGCGGGGATGGTCTTCGATCAAAACAGCGCCGGCTATGAAACTTGCGGGACCGGGCTCCACGAGTTGCAGAAACGTTTCCAGGCCGCGCAGAATGCCCAGCGGATTCGGCGCATCCAGACGCGCCGTGCCCGTGGTGACTTCCAAGTGGTAACTTTCGTCTTCACCAAGCTGCTGCACGCGCTCGCCGGCCTGATCGCAGTGCACCACGAGAGTTGCTTCTGAGCCGCCTTCCGCCAGCGCGCGAGTTAGCGGCAGGCCGGTTTCGAGCGATAGGCGCGCGATGAAACGTTCCTCGGCGGCGCGCAATCGCGGCTCCTGGTAACCAGTGAACGCGACGCGGAAGCTCTGATCGATGACCAGGCTTCCCTGCCCCGATGCAATTTTCGCCGGCCAGGGCATCAAGTTTGGCTCAGCGGCGATCAGAGTGCTTGCGGCGAAGAACCACGCTGCCAGCTTAATCATTTGTCGGGCTTGGCGGGCGCGAAGAAATCAAGCGGTTTCAGGGAAACGATCTTCCACTTCTTGTTTTCCTTGCGCAACTCGCAGTGGACCACTTGGCGGCGTTGGACGATGGGGCCGTCGTTCTCCAGGCTACGCACTTGGAGGAACCAATCCAGATCGATGCTGCGTTTGGCGTCGTCGCCGCCTTCTTGAATCGGCTCGACCGAGGAAGTGACCTCGGCCTGATTCACCAGCGCCGTGACCTGGTTTTTCAAATCGTCATACCCGGGCATGTCTTTGTCGAATGCTTCCATGAATGCCGGGACATCGACCTCGGTAAGCGCGGCGGTCATGGAGCCGACCAGGTTGACCACATCCCCGGATGAATCGCCGCGCAATTGCGTCAATGCGAAGCAGCAGGCCAGAAGGAACACGTTACGTGCGGTAGCTGGCATTGATCTCAATATATTTTTCCGTGAGGTCGCAGGTCCAAAATCGCGCGCTGCCCGTGCCTCTGCCATGCAGGACGACACGGATGCGGCATTCGGTTCCATCCAGTTTTTTCTTGAGGTCCGCTTCCGAGAAATCGGCGGCGAGGCCGGCGCGGCAAACCGGGACGTCTTGCAGGTCGATGTCCACTTTGGAGGGATCCAGCGCAACGCCAGCATTGCCGGCGGCCGAAAGAATACGGCCCCAGTTGGGATCCGAGCCCGCGATGGCGGTTTTAACCAGCAGCGAATTGGCGATGGCGCGAGCCAAGCGCTCGGCCGCTTCATCGTTCGTTGCACCGGTCACGTCGATCGTGACCAGCTTGCGCGCGCCTTCGCCATCGCGCACGATCTGGCGGGCCAAATCTTCCATGACTCCCGTCAACGCATCTTCGATTTTTTTCAGCTCTTTGCCGCTGGGCTGGACCCCAGCCGCGCCGTTGGCGAGAACCAGCATGGTGTCGTTGGTGGACGTATCGCCGTCCACGCTGATGCGATTGTAGCTGCGGCCGATGGCGGTCGAAAGCATCGGCGCAAGAGCGGTAGACGGAATGGCTGCGTCCAGCATCACGAAGCCAAGCGTGGTCGCCATGTTGGGTTGGATCATTCCCGCGCCTTTGGTCATGCCGGCGATATGAATCGCACTGCCTTTCACGCGCACCTGGGCGTGCGCGGTCTTGCTGCGCGTGTCGGTGGTGAGGATGGCGTTCGCAACATCCTCGAAGCGGTTGGGCTTGAGTCCTTTGATAAGCGCGGGCAGTGCATTGGTGATGAGGCTGGCATCCAACTCAACTCCGATTACGCCAGTGGAGGCAGGAAACACTTCTTCTGGAGCGACGTGCAGATGCTTGGCGACGGCATCGCAGCAGGCGATGGCCACGCGATCTCCGGTGCGCGTGGCACAATTGGCGTTGCCCGCGTTCACCAGCACGGCGCTGACGCGGCCGCGCGATTTTTCTAAATTAAACCGCCCGATCCGCACCGGAGCCGCTTGCACTCGATTTTGCGTGAACACGGCCGCAGCCGCCGCGGGTGTGTCGGAGACGATGAGACCGAGGTCCGGCTTCTTGACTTTTCGGATCCCCGCATAGGTGGACGAGTAGCGGTAGCCGGCGGGCAGCTTCACTTAGCTTTCTTCTCCTAACATTTCATTTTCGTTCAGCCGCTGGCCGATCGAGAAGGACTCCACCGGCATTCGCTTGCGTCCCTCGATTTGCACTTCGAGCGGTTCGAGCGCCGTGCCCTCGCCGCACACGACGAACAGGCGCTTTTTCTCCGGTACAAGCTGGCCGGGCTGGCCCGAGACAGCTTCGCTCGACACTCGCGCTTTCCAAATATGGAACATCTGCCCGCGGAAAAAGCTGTACGCACCGGGCCACGGCAGGAAACCGCGGCTGCGGTTGAATATTTTTCGCGCCGGCCAGCTCCAATCGATTTGGCCGTCTTCTTTCTTGAGAATGGGGGCGAGCGAGGCCTCGGAGTTGTCCTGCGGCTGAGGCGTGATGGATCCGGCGGCAAGACCTTTCAGAGTTTCCACCAGCAGATCGGCGCCTGCTCGCGCCAGCCGTGGACTGAGTTCCAGCGCGTTTTCCTCGGCGCCGATGTCTGTCTCCCATTTGAGCAGCATGTCCCCGGTATCGAGCCCTGCGTCGATCCGCATGGTAGTGACGCCGGTGCGCGTTTCGCCATTGGCGATGGCCCATTGAATGGGAGCCGCGCCGCGATATTTGGGCAGCAAAGAAGCGTGCACGTTGATAATCCCGCGCCGAGGAATGTCGATGATGGACTGCGGGATGATCTGCCCATAACCGACGATGACCATGGCTTCGGAATTGAGGGCGCGCAACTGTTCGACAATTTCCGGACGGCGGATGCGCTCGGGTTGGTGGACCGTCAGGCCAAGGCGCTGCGCAGCTTCTTTGATCGCGGATGCGCTGAGCTGACCACCGCGTCCCTTCGGCCGGTCAGGCTGCGTGAAAACGGCCAGTACGCGGTGCCCGGCGGCCACAATAGCCTCCAGAGTGGGAACAGCAAACGACGGCGTACCGAGGAAAATGAGGTCCATGATGAGGAGGGGATCAACCCCATTCGCCGGCTTTGACCAGCTTGCGGACCTTGCGCCGAATCAAATCGCGTTTGAGTGCGCTGACGTGAGCGATGTACAGCCGGCCATTGAGATGATCGATCTCGTGGCAGAACGCGCGCGCCAGCAGGTCTTCGCCGCTGGTTTCGAACGTCTCGCCCTTGGCATTTTGGGCTCGCACCTTGACTTTCCCGGGCCGAGTCACCTGCTCGCGGAAGCCCGGAATGCTCAGGCAACCCTCCTCGCCGGTCTGGAATTGTTCCTTGCCGATGATCTCAGGATTAATGAGCACGATTTTCTGGGCGGGGTCCTCGGCCACCGACAAATCGATGACTGCGATGCGCTTGGAGATCCCGATCTGCGGGGCCGCGAGACCCACTCCTTTGGCGGCGTACATGGACTCGAACATGTCGTCCACCAGCTTGTGCAGTTCGGGTGTATCGAATTCGGTGATGGTTTCAGCTTGTTTTTCGAGCACCGGCTCGCCGTACAAAACGATCGGATACGTCATCAGTAATTTCTGACCTGCTCCTGGTAGCCATTGAAGTTGCGGCGGGTTTCTTCCAGCGAGTCGCCTCCGAATTTTTCCAAGAACGCCTGCGCGAGCACGATCGACACCATGGCTTCGCCAATCACCGCGGCCGCCGGAACGACACAGACGTCGCTGCGCTCGTAGGCGGCCAGCGCGGGCTCGCGCGTAACCAGGTCCACCGATTCGAGCGGACGGCGCAGCGTGGAAATCGGCTTGAGGAATCCGCGGACCAGCACGTCCTGGCCGTTAGTCATGCCGCCTTCCAAGCCCCCGGCGCGGTTCGAGCCGCGGCTGAAACGCCGCTCTTCTCGATTGTAGTGGATCGTGTCCTGCACTCGCGAGCCGAATGAAGCCGCGCCCTCGGCGGCGAAGCCGATCTCTACGCCCTTAACCGCCTGCATGGAGACAATGGCTTGTGCCAGACGTCCATCCAGACGCGAATCCCAAGTGATATGCGAGCCCAGACCGACCGGGACGTTATGCGCCACCACTTCAAATACGCCGCCCACGGTATCGCCAGTCCGATAGGCGCAGTCCACCACTTCCTTCATCTGCTTTTCGGTCTCGGGATCGACGCAGGCCAGGAAGACTTCGTTTTTCTCCTGGAGCGCTATTAGTTCCTCCCAGCTTGCTTGGCGGGCCATGCGAACTTCCCCAATGCCGATGACGTGGCTGAGCACACCTATGCCAAATTCGGCCAGCAGAGTTTTCGCGAAAGCGCCCACCGCGACGCGTGCGGTGGTTTCGCGCGCGCTGGCCCGTTCCAGAATGTAGCGGGCTTCTTCGAGATTGTACTTGATGCTTCCTGCCAGGTCGGCGTGTCCCGGACGGGGTCGCGTCACGGGCTTGCGCTTGTCTTCGGCGCCGTCGATGTCTTCGACGGGAAGCACTTCGGTCCAGTTCTTCCAGTCCTTGTTTTGAATGATGAGCGCGATAGGGGAACCGATGGTTTTGGAGTGCCGTACGCCGGCCACGATTTCGACCTGATCGGTTTCGATCTTCATCCGTCCGCCGCGGCCGAAGCCTTGCTGGCGGCGCCAGAGTTGGCGGTTTATAAAATCAAGCGAGATCGGCAGTCCGGCGGGCAGACCCGTCAGGGTTGCGACCAGGCACTGTCCATGCGATTCTCCGGCTGTCTCGAAGCGGAACATTCTTTTGGGGAAACTTTATCGTAGCGGAAAATCGGGCGGCGATGGCCGGCGAACGGACGCGCGGGCGACAACTGAGTGCGCATACGCCGGGAATTGGTGCCGCTAATCGGCAGCGACATGCAGGCCACTCAGAAACATGCGGTCTTCATCGTTGAGCGTGAATTGGCCCGGAACAGCGGGCGTTACCGGCGTTTCCTCAACGTGCTCTTGCTTGGCGGCCGTCACTCCGATGGTGACATCCAGCGCCAGAACAACCTCGTAACCGGAGCGCTTGATCTCAGCTAAGACCTCGGCGATGCGGTCGGACTCGCATACTGACTCGTTGAAGGCCATCTGAAGCTCTTCAACCATCTCTTTCAATTCGGGTTTCATATTGTTTCCCCCTTTTGGCGCTGTCACACCTCGTTAGTGAGCAAGTTGGTTGCCGCGGCGTCCAATCGTTGGAAAACAAGTACTTTATGCTGGCAGCCAGGCTTTGATGGGCGAGACCGGGAGTCAAATTGTCCCTGGCCGAGGCTGCTTGGGGCAATTTGTCTCGCCATTACTGGCTTCGAGCCGGTCCGGAATTCCCCGGCAGCCCGATTGAGATTGACGAATGTTCCAGCCGCTGTAGATTTTGCAGCCGCGAAATCCGCAGCCAATCGGAGTCCTGTCGCGCGAACCCTACGAACAGGCCTCAAATTGTATAGAGCACGACGCAACTATGTGGCATCAAAACTGCGCACTGCCATCGAGTGCGCCCGATCTTGCGGTGTGATGCATGGTCGCGCCATTTAGCTATCACTTTGAAAATGGCAGGCGCAGCAGGTTACCACGATGCCCGAAGGTAGCCAACCACCTGCGAAGCCGGCGAGAATGCTCGTGTTTTCAGGTCTCGCCCTGCTCACCGGTATCGTCGCCGGATTCGGAGCGGTTTTCTTCCGCGGGCTGATCGCCCTATTTCACAACCTGCTGTTCCTTGGAAAGCTATCGTTCTCCTACGACGCTACGGCGCACACGCCCGCCAGTCCACTTGGCCCCTTGGTCATTTTCGTTCCGGTGTTGGGTGCGCTTGTGGTTGCGTATCTAGTGAAGAACTACGCACCGGAAGCCAAGGGACACGGTGTCCCGGAAGTGATGGAAGCGATTCATTACCACCGGGGCAGAATGCGTCCCATCGTGGCGGTGATCAAATCTTTCGCTTCGGCGCTCTCTATTGGCAGCGGCGGTTCGGTTGGAAGGGAAGGGCCGATCGTTCAGATCGGCTCGGCGTTCAGCGCAACCATCGGCGAACTTCTGCACTTGCCTACGTGGCAACGGATCACGCTGATCGCAGCCGGCGCCGGAGGAGGCATCGCCGCCACCTTCAACACGCCCGTGGGTGGCGTCTTGTTTGCTCTGGAGCTGATGCTTCACGAAGTAAGCGTCAGGACGCTGGTACCCGTCACGATTGCCACCGTAGCGGCGACCTACGTTGGGCAAATTGCGTTCGGGCCGCATCCAGCATTTCTCATACCGGCTTTCGAGTCACCCTACTTTCATTTGACGAATCCGTTCGTGTTGATGGCCTACGCGGTCTTGGGAGTCATTACGGGACTCGTTTCCGCTCTGTTCATCGTAACGCTGTATGCATTTGAATCAATATTCGAGCACCGCATCCGAGGTAGCTATTACAGGCAGCACTGCATCGGAATGCTGCTGGTGGGACTGATCTTTTATGCGCTCATGATGACATGCGGCCACTACTACGTAGAGGGGGTCGGTTACGCGACTATTCAGGACGTCCTTTCCGGCGCGCACATCGGGTTCGTTCTATTGTTATTGCTATTCGGCCTCAAGCTGCTGGCAACCTCGCTAACTTTGGGGTCGGGAGCATCCGGCGGCGTATTTTCGCCGGCGCTATTCATGGGTGCGACCTTGGGAGGAGCCTACGGGATGATCGTGAAATCCCTGGCACCCGGTCTGGATATCAATCCCGCCGCGTTCGCAGTAGTGGGGATGGCAGGTGTAGTGGGAGGGTCCACGGCGGCGGCTGTGACCGCCATCGTGATGATCTTTGAGATGACGCTCGACTATCGCGTCGTCATTCCGATGACTTTGACGGTGGCCGTGAGCTACGGAGTTCGCCGGGCCGTCATTAGAAACAGCATCTACACCCGGAAACTGGTTTTACGGGGGCATCCGGTTCCCGAGGCGCTGCAAACCCATGTTTATCTCACCAACTCGGCCAAGTCCCTCATGGATACCAGGATTGAAACGGTTCCGGCGAGCGAAACGGTGGAGGAGTTCCGGAAGCACCCCGCTGCCGATCCGTCTGTTTGGTATTTGGTCACTGAGGACGGCCGGGTGGTAGGACTGGTGTCCAGCGAAGATGGCGGCGAAACCCGGCCTGCCATGGCGCCAAGGTGGGCGAGGTGGCGCGGCGCGACTTCTGCTTGGTGCGGGAGCAGGCACCGCTCGGCATGGTCTGCAGAACCATGCGCCGGCAGAATGCCTCTCTTGCACTGGTTACTTCCGATGGCCTGGACTCGCCCGAAGATGTGAAGGGGTTGATCAGCAGCACTCGCATTGCGGGCGCGGTGGCGGAGGCGAGCGAAGCTTTTGATGACGACTAGCAGTCGAAAAGCCTTCTTCGCCGGGCTAAACGCCAGGTGATCCTGCCCCGCGACGATAAACACGTTCGATCGTTAAACCCTGATAGCAGATCTCGCGGTCAAGTATAATTGTGCCTTGGGAGGGCACTAATATGCGTATGATGCTGAGAGTCTCTATTCCTGTTGAAGCAGGTAATGCAGCGGCGCGAGCCGGCACGTTGGGAACAACCATTCAAAAGATTGTCGAGGACCTCAAGCCGGAAGCAGCTTACTTTTCCGAGGAAAACGGCGAGCGCACCGCGTACATCTTTTTTGACATGAAAGACGCATCGCAGCTTCCCGCTATCGCCGAGCCATGGTTCCTGGCTTTCAACGCGAAGCTGACGGCTCGTCCGTGCATGAACCCGCAAGATCTGGGCGTGGCAGCTCCGAGCATTGAGCGCGCGGTGAAGGCATACGGCAAAGCCGGGGGTGCCTAGGAATCGCATCAAGCCGCCGCGCGCGCCGGGCGCCGGACCCACCGATAAATCGAAACCGCACTTCCGGCGACAGAAACAACGATCAACCCGACAATAAACCAATGCACGGCCGGCATTGCGGCGAACCGCAGGATGTGCCGGCCGAAAAAGGTCGCCAGCGTGGCTTCGGTCGCGAATCGGATAAAACGTGCCACCGCGATAATGCTCAGAAGTTTTTTGCGGGGATACTGCATCGCCGCGGCCGCCGCCACAAACGGTGTAAACGGGAAAGGCGGAGGCATAATCGCTCCCAAGGCCAGCCCCCAGGGCGGCCCTTTTCTTGATCTTTTTTTTCAGAAATTCCAGGCGCTTTTTGGGTACGTGCCTTTCCAAGCCGGCTTGTTCGCCTTTGCGCGCCACAACGTCCAGGATCAGGCAGCCCAGAACTGAACCGATGGCGGCCGTGGCGGCATAGAACAGCGCCTTATCCGGTCCGCCAGCCCGTGCTGCCATTGCCACCACCAACAAATCGTTTCCAAGCGGCATGAACAGGAACGAGGAGTCCAGTATCCCAACAATCACCAGTCCCAGGAAGCCAAGGTGCAGGAAGATCGTAAATAGATGCGTGAGTATAGCCTCACCCCAACCGATGGACGCCGGTTGGCCTCTAAATCTTCTGTAACGCGGGAAAAGAACCGCTCTAACAAGCGGGCCAACAAGCCAATAGAAAATTTCTATGAGCCGGCGCGTTGACAGTAGATAGGCGCTACCGGATAATTAACGCACCGACCTTTGCCTGGTTGGTAGGCCGTCCTGGTGTATCGAGCTTACACTCCCCGTCGCGACATCGCGATACACCAACACGTGTAGCGAGCTCGTTTCTCGCAGACCCAACTTTTGATACAGAGGAGTTGTGTCCATGCCTATTCAACCTGGCTTGCGTCACGTTTTTGGTTTCTTGTTTCTCGCTATTGCCGGCTCGTTTGGCGGATTTTCGCAGTCCACCACACTGCTTCGCGGCACAGTAACCGATCCTCAGGGCGCGGTCATCGCCGACGCCAAGGTTGCGTTGAGTTCGGCCAACACGGGCTTCAACCGCTCGGTGCTGACAAACGCCAACGGCGAATATCAATTCCTGCAGCTTTCTCCAGGCACCTATACAGTGCTGGCCGAAGCGCCCGGCTTCAGCACCCTCACTCGCACGGACGTACAGTTGCTGGTGAACACTCCAACCACACTCGACCTTCGAATGGAATTGGGCAAGACCACGGAAACGGTCAATGTCGCCGCGGAAGCGTCCACCATCAACACCGTGGATGCCTCGGTAGGAAACGCGTTTTCAGAGCTGCAAGTGCGCGAGCTTCCGCTCGAAACGCGAAATGTCGTGCAACTGCTCAGCTTGCAGCCTGGGGTGACAACCAACGGCGAGGTTTTGGGCGCGCGGCGCGACGAGAACAACATCACGCTGGACGGCGTGGACGTCAACGACAATCAGAACGCCGGCCTGGTAAGTCAAAACACGACTACGGGCACTACCTACCAGGGCGTGAACGGAAATAACTACAACGTGAACTCCGGCTTCAATTCCGTGTTGCCGATTCCGCTCGATTCGGTTCAGGAATTCCGCGTTACAGTAGGCGGCCAGGGCGTCGATCAGGGGCGTTCTTCAGGCGGGCAGGTGGTGTTGGTGACCAAGAGCGGGACCAATCAGCTGCACGGTTCGCTGTATGAATACAACCGTAATACCGCGACCTCGGCCAACACCTGGTTCAACAACCAATCCGGCGTGCCGGTGCAACAACTGGTGCGCAACCAGTTCGGCGCTTCCATTGGCGGGCCGATCAAGAAAGACCGGCTGTTCTATTTCGTGAACTGGGAACAGCGCGTGGACGCCAGCAGCGTGGCTCAGGTGCGCGCCGTGCCATCGGAGACGCTTAAGCAGGGGATTCTGCAGGCGCAGTTGACCGATGGCAGCGTGCAGACCATCGGGCCTTCCGAGCTTCCTCAAATCGATCCCTTGGGCATTGGCTTGAACGTCCCGTATCAAAAGATTTTGAACCAATATCCAGCCGGCAACGATCCCGCATTCGGCCAGGACGGAGGATTGAATTTCAGCGGTTACCGCTTTAATGCTCCCGACCACTTGAACGACATGGCGTGGGTGGCCAAGCTCGATTACAAGCTCGATGACGCCGGAAAACATACGTTGAGCTTGCGAGGCACCCTGGGCGACAACACCATCGATCAGATCCTGGCTGAATTTCCTGGACAAGCGCCTGCATCCATCCAGCGCGACAACAACAAGGGACTGTCAGCACACTACACCGCCATTCTCAGCCCAACTCTGATCAACTCGTTTACTTATGGACTGACCCGGCTGGATGAAAACCTCTCGGGTGTGTCGGGAACCGGATTCCAATTCGAACCAACCGCTCTGTCGTCGCTAGAGAACTGGAGCGCGCGGGCCAGAGGGCGCGTCAATCCCTTGAACAATTTCGTCGACGATGTGACCTGGACCAAGGGAAAACACACCATCACGATGGGAGCCAACATCCGGCTGAACCAAAACAACACGTCCACATTTACCAATGCATTTCCGCTGTATGCATATGGCGCCACCGAGTTGATCGGACTGGGCGAGGACATCGACACTTCGGTGCAAACCTATCTCGCGGGCAAGCTCAGCAATCCGAATCTGCAGCTGGCCAATCCGACCGCGGTGACGAACGCGTCGGCAAGCTTGCTCGGCATCTTGAATGACGTTTTTGTCACTTATCAATACAAGCGAAACGGACAGCTACTCCCGCAGGGGACGCCGCAAGCGCGCTCGTTCATCGAACATTCCTACGCGGGCTACATTGGAGATGCCTGGCGCGTGAGCCGAGAGCTAACGTTGAATTTCGGACTGCGGTACGAGAATTTCCGCCCACCCTATGAGGCGAACGGGCTTCAAGTGGATACCACCGTGCCTCTGAATCAATATCTCGCGCAACGAAATGGTTTGCAGGCGCAAGGTGTTCCGGCAAACCAGATGTCCGACTTCACGCTCGCCTATGCCTTGAACGGCCCGGTCAACGGGAAATCGTCCTGGTGGAGTCCCGACAATGCGAACTTCGCGCCACGGTTCGGCCTGGCGTACGCTCCCACCGATCACAGCGGTCTCATCGGAAAATTGTTCGGCAAGACGGGCGCGTTTCGCGTCGGCGCCGCGCTCGCCTACGACCAGTTCGGAAACGACCTGGTGGTGAACTATGACCAATACGGCTCTTTGGGCCTTTCCAATCCAACCAATTTTCCCGACTCGTACAGCTTCAGCACCTCGCCGCGCTTCAACGGGACGTACCCGGATCTGCCCGCGGCCGCCGCAGGAGGATTTCCCTACACGCCTCCCGCCATCGCAGCCATCACCGGCACTTTTCTCGGCATTTCGCCCGATCTGAAGACCCCCTATTCGATCATCTTGAACGCGGATTACTCGCGAGAGCTGCCCGGCAAGGTCACGATGGAGATTGGCTACGTGGGCAGGCTGTCGCGCCGGCTGCTCATGCAAGGCGACGTGTACACGCCGCTGGAAAATTATAAAGATCCTGCCTCCGGTGTGACCTGGCAGCGGAACGCGCAGATCGTCTACAATCTCGCCAACACGCTCGCAAACGGCGCCGGCGTGCCGTACAACAACGCCGCGGCTTTGATCGCCCAGGAAGTGATGAACAATCCCGGCCTGGTCCCGAATCTGCCGTTCGTGAACAATGTCTGGCCCGGATACAAGAACTTCTATTTCCCCGGCAGCGCGTCGGCTAATTATTTTTACAGCGTGTATGGCGTTTTCGGAAGCAGCTTTCTGGACAGCTTGCACGCCGCCGACCGTATCAATGGCGCGTATATTCCCGGCAAGTGCCTGAGCGTTCCAGGATGCTACACGTTCTTCGCGCAACAAGGCAGCACCATGCCGATGTGGATGAACGCTGGAGAAGCGGACTTTCACGGCCTGACGGTAACGTTCCGGCACCGCTATTCAAGCGGTTTTCAATTCGACTTCAATTACACCTTGTCGCATTCCATCGACAACGGCTCGGCGGCTGAATCCGGAGCCGGAGAACAGGGCGCTTCCATTCAGAACATTTACAACCTGAGCGCCTTCCGCGGCTCTTCGGATTTCGACATCCGGCACAACTTCAACGCGAATTTTATGTATGCGCTTCCGTTCGGCAAGGGCCGGCCGTTCTTGCACAATGCTCCGGGCTGGCTGGATCAAGCGGTGGGCGGATGGCAGATTTCAAGTGTGTGGCGCTATAGCACCGCGCTGCCAAGCGCAGTGGAAGGCGACCTCGCCTATAACAGCAACTACTGGCTCAGCTCACTGGCGGTGATGACTACGCCGACGCCATCGGGCGGCGTGCACATCGATCAAAACGGCATTCCTAGCATTTTCTCGAACACGAGCATGTCGAGTAATTTCCAGGACCAGCCGCCGGAAGGCGCGGGAACTCGGGCTGCCGTACGCTTAGCGCCGATCTTCAATGTGGATGCGGCGCTGAGCAAGGCGTTCAATCTGCCTTGGGAAGGCAAACGGCTCCAATTCCGCGCGGAGGCGTTCAACGCATTCAACCATCCGAATTTCACCAATCCGAGCCTGAGCCTGCAATCGCCCCAGACATTCGGCGAGTTTCAGGGCACGCTGGAGCCGCGTTCCATGCAGTTCGCGCTGCGGCTGGAGTTTTAAGACGCTAAGCCTGGGAGCGGTCGTACAGCACGCGTCCGCCGACGATGGTCATATCGACTTTCAGTGCCAACAGCTTCTCCGGCGCGATAGTTAGGATGTCCTCCGGGAAGACCACCATATCGGCTAGTTTGCCTGGCTCCAGCGAGCCCTTGATGTTCTCTTCGCGTGTAATGAATGCGCCGTTGCGGGTGTACATCGTGAGTGCGTCCTTCATGCTGACGGCCTCCTCCGGGCCGAAAACTTTGCCGCTTTCGCCCTTGCGGGTGACCGCGGCATAAAGGCCAACAAGCGGCCCGATGGGCAGGTTATCGCTGCCAAACGCCATGAAGATGCCGTGCTTGATGGGAGTCTGCAGCGCGTTGTTCTTGGTGAGGCGCGTGCCCTCCAGCGCGTCGCTGTAACGGCCTTCCAGGTTGTACGTGAAATTCGGCTGCTGCGCGATCAGAATGTGCTGCTTCGCCATGATCTGCATGGTTCGCTCCGGCGGAAGCACGGTGAAGTGGCAGAGATAATGGCGGTGATCGTTGCGCGGATAGTCCTGTAACACCTTGTCATAGGCGTCCACCGTCATCGCGATAGCTGCGTCGCCGATGGCGTGGATTCCGAACTGCCAGCCCAGTTTGTGCCCGGCTTCGATGTTGGCGTGGATCTGCTCAGGCGTGAAAAAAGCGCGTCCGCGAAATCCCGGCTGGCCTTTGTAATCGTACAGCGACCAGGCCGTCGGACCCGTGAAACCGCCGTCCGCGGCCATTTCACCGATGGAACCGACACGCAGGCGCTCGTTGCCGTCACCGGTCTTGCGCCCAAATTCCTTCAATTTTGCCTCGCCCGTCTTGGCGTCGCCGGGAAACTGGACCTGCACCGAGGCGCGCGGTAGATTGTCGCCGTGCTTGGCATACAAAACTTCCCACTCGGCGTAGGAGCCGGCCACATTCGGATCCACGAAGGAGCCGGCCTCAATTACGCTCGTGATTCCCAGCTTGAGCTGCCGGTGCACGTCCTCGAACAAGCTGTCGCGCACGTCGGCTGGCTTGTCGCGTGGGACCAGGCGGGTGTAGAGATCGTTGCGCTCGCGAATGACGCCGTTGGGTTCGCCATTAGCGTCTTTTTCGATGATGCCTCGGTCCGGATTCGGCGTAGCCTTGTTGATGTCGGCCAGCTCCAGCGCTTTGCTGTTTCCCACCGAACTGTGGCCGCCCGCGCGCGTCAGAACAACTGGATTGTTAGGGGCGGCAGCGTCCAGATCGCTGCGCAGCGGTTTCCGCACTTCATCGGTGAAATGGTATTCATCCCAGCCCTGGCCCGTGATCCATTCGCGCGGGCCCAGTTCCTTGGCTTTATCGCTCACCTGCTGCTTGAGCTGAGCGAGCGACGTAGTCTGATTCAGATCGATATACCGCCGTGAGTGGCCGGCTAGATGGATATGCGTATCATGGAAGCCGGGTATCACGGTGCGGCCATGCAAATCGATGGTCCGCGCCGCCGCGTAGCGGTTACGCAGCTCATTTCCGCCAACGGCGACCACGCGTCCGTCCTTCACCACGATGGCTTGATGGATGGAAAATGCCGAATCCACGGTAACGATTTTGCCGTTGTAGAGCAGCAGGTCGGCGGGTTGTCCCTGCGCGAGCAAATCCACCGCCGATGATGCGGTCAGCGTCGCGCCCCCCACGGCGCCCAAAAACTCACGTCTTGAATAGCTCATGCTTTTCCTTTCAGGTTACGCCGGATGAATCCGGCTCAATTCAAATCCGTCCAGCCGATACTGAAAATTCGCCGCTGGGCGGAGCCGGTGGTCGCACCATTCTACTCCGCGCTCGAGCGCAGCTAGCTCCGATGTCCACCATTCTCCGATACCGCCCGATTTGTAGTATTGCTGGCACAACAGCAGATGACGCCGGAACCCGGCCGTCAGACGCGCTTCGTAGTGCGCGAAAAGTTGATCGTCGCTCGGCTCCTTGGCGGAGGCCCGTATCACGGCCGACGCCAGAATCGCTTCGCGAACGGCATGCGCGGTTCCATCGCCGCATAGTGGATCGAACGCCATCGCCGCGGAACCGCAAGACAGCCAGCCCGGCCCACACAGCGGCGACATAATCCGTGGATAGGCTGGAAACTCCGATGCTGGTGCGCTTAGCTGCGCAACCTGCTGAGCCACGACACGGCTCTGCGACAGCAGCGAGTCAGCGGGAGCGCCCACCGCAATCAGCGAACCGGATCCGTTGGGGCCGGGAATGAGGAACAACCATCCGTTTTCCAGAGACTCGATCCAGCAGGTTTCGGAATCCGCAGCGGCTTTTAACTCGACCGGACCGGCGAATGCCAGCCGTGTACCAAAGCGATGCTCGATGGCCGCCGGCGGGAGCGGCCGCGAAGCGAATATGGTCCAATCCGCGGCTGCTTCGGGCGGCCCGCTCGCAATATCAAACCCGAGGCTTTCGAGCACGGACTGTTCCGACACCACTGCCGCGGAATGCTCCAGAACCAGGGCTTTGGCACCCGGTCCCCAAGCTACTACGCGCCGCCGAATGCGTAGGGCGGCATGGAAAAGGTCGCTTCGTCCAAAAACATCGCGAATCAGCTTAAGGGCATTGTCGCTGAGCATGACAGCCGGCAGCCGCGCGCGCTGGGCGTGTTCCTGGTTGATGCGGCAGCCAGCCTTGACAAGGAGGTTAGCGCAGCAGCAAGCGGCCACACCTTCTCCGCGGATTGCCACGTTAACCATACCTTGGCTTTTTTTAGCAGAGTTGCTCCAACTTGTCAAAATGAGTTTGCGTGTCTTCCCGTGATAGAGTTCATCTATATGACTCCCTCCTCGCAAGAAGTGCTCTCTTCTTCCCAAGAAATAAGCGATCTAACTCGACGGCTGACGTTCGGCACCTGGCGATTTCAAAAATCCTGGGCGCCGCTGCATATCGCCGACGCCGAAGGCTGTTATTTCGTCGACGGCAACGGCAAGCGCTATCTGGATCTTTCCGCGCAACTCATGTGCGTGAACCTGGGGCACAAAAACCGCGCGGTGATTGAGGCCATTGAAGCGCAGGCCCGCAAACTCTGTTATGTTTCGCCTGCCTACGCCACCGAGCCGCGCGCGGAATTGAGCCGGCTGCTGCTAGACGTTCTGCCCGCGGGAATCGAGAAGTTCTTCTTCGTCACTTCGGGAACCGAGGCCAACGAGGCCGCCTTCAAGATCGCGCGCCTGTTCACGGGCAAGACCAAGATTGTCGCGCGCTACCGCTCTTATCATGGGTCGACCATGGCATCCATCGCGGCCACCGGCGATCCAAGACGCTGGCCAGTGGAACCAGGTGGCAAAGGCCAGGGCGTCGTTTTTGCGCCGGAAGTGAATTGCTACGACTGCCCAATCAAGCACACTTATCCGGGTTGCGGCATCGCCTGCGCCGATTACCTGGAGCACATGATCGAGAATGAATCCGACGTGGCGGCTGTCCTGGTGGAGCCCGTGGTCGGAACCAACGGCGTGCTGGTTCCGCCGCCCGAATATTTCCCGCGCCTTCGCAGCATCTGCGACCGGCATAATGTACTGCTTATCGCAGACGAGGTGATGAGCGGCTGGGGGCGAACCGGCCAGTGGTTCGCCGTCGATCATTGGAACGTCAAGCCGGACATTTTAGTTACCGCCAAGGGAATCACTTCGGCCTACGTGCCGCTGGGACTGTGCGCTACGACGGCCCGCATCGCGTCCTTCTTCGACGACCACTTCTTCGCCCATGGACATACCTACGAAGCGCACCCGATCACGCTCGCACCGGCGGTAGCAACCATTCACGAAATGCAGCGCTTGAAGTTGGTGGAGCGGGCGCGTGAACTCGGCCCCTATGTCGGCCAAAAGCTGGCGGGCTTGAAGAACTCTCATCCCTCGGTTGGCGACGTCCGGGGGCTGGGGCTCTTCTGGGCCGTCGAACTGGTCAAGAATCGCACAACGAAGCAGCCGCTCAATACCAAGGCGGAAAAAATGGCCGGCAAGTCCACGGTTGTCGATCAGGTGGCGGCCGAGATGATGAAGCAGGGAGTCGCAGTGTCGGCCTGGATCAGCCATTTCGTGATCGCGCCGCCGCTGATCATCGAAAAGAGCGACATCGATTTCGCCGTCTCGGTCATGGATCAGGCGCTGTCGATCGCCGATAAATACGTCGAAGCTTAAACCGCGGCTCGCTCCCAATTCCTTGTCGGGTTCGTGTAAGCTTGATGAAAACGCCGTGGAGGACAGGAATATGGGCACTTCCGAAGAGCATCGCGACCTTGGCATGGACCGGCAGATCGCGCGCCGCGATTTCTTAAATGGCGTTGCAATCGGAATCGCAGGCGTCTCGGCGGCGGTGAGCGCCGCCAACGCGCAAGCACAACCCGCGGGACAAGCAGCCAATTACCCTCCCACGCGTTCGGGACTGCGAGGCAATTATCCTGCCGCCATCGCGGAGTTCGATCACATCCGCAGCGGCCAGTACACCCAATTCCCGGTTGCTGAGAGCGAAATCCGCGAAGAGTACGACCTGGTGATCGTGGGCGGAGGCATCTCCGGACTGGCAGCCGCGCACTTCTACCGCACCGCCCTGGGAACGAACCAGCGCATTCTCATCCTGGACAACCACGACGATTTCGGCGGGCACGCCAAGCGCAACGAATTTCACTACAACGGGCGCACACTGATCGGCGTCGGCGGCACGCTGGGCATAGCTACGCCTTTTCCCTATAGCTACGCCGCGAAATCGCTCGTCAAGGAGCTGGGCATCGAGGTCGAGCGCAATGCCGAGTTCCTGAATCACGACCTGGAGCAGAAACATGGACTCGCCGCCGGTACATTCTTCGACAAAGAGCATTTCGGCGAAGACCGCCTGGTGCGCGGCAACCCGCACTTGCCGGATTTCTTCGCCAAGGCCCCTTTGTCGGAAGCGGCGCGCAAAGACCTGATCCGCCTGTACGGCAAGAATCCCGATTATATGGCCGGCATGAGCGCACACGAGAAGCGCGCCAAGCTGGCCAAGATGAGCTATCAGGATTACCTGCTGAACTTCGCCAAGATTTCGCCGGATGCGCTGCCTTTCTTCATCGGGGCGGGCGGCCGCAACAACAAGCGAGTGGACACCACGCCCGCTCTCGAAGCCGGCGAGCATGGTCTGGCTGGCTTCAACGGGCTGGGATTGAAGCTGGAGGAAAGCTTCAGCGAAGCTTCTTACCTGTTCCATTTTCCGGATGGCAATGCCTCGCTGGCGCGGCTGCTGATATCGAAACTGATCCCTGAGGCGGTGCCGGGCAAGCAGTCGATGAACACCATCCTGGATGCGCCTGTCGCCTACGATCGTCTGGACGAAGCGACCTCGAAAATGCGCATTCGCCTGAGTAGCCCCGTGTTGCGCGTCGAGAATGATGGTCCGCCGGAGAGCGCGACTTCAGTCCGGATCGCATATCGCAATGGCGACAAAATTTCCGCCGTGCGCGCGCGCTACTGCATCCTGGCCTGCTACAACGCGCTGATTCCCGCACTGCTGCCCGAGATCCCGGATCGCCAGAAAGAGGCGCTGGCGTATCCGGTGAAGGTGCCGATGATGTACACCAACGTGCTCATCCGGCGCTGGACGGCTTGGCAAAAGCTCGGCGTCTCACGCGTCAGCGCCCCCGGCATGTATCACACCAGCATGAATCTCGACCCCGGCTCCACGGTCGGAGGCTACCGCGGTATGACCACCCCGGATGAGCCCATCGTCGTGCACATGGTGCGGAGTCCGAATAAGCCTGGGCTGCCACGCAAGGAGCAGAATCGCGCCGGCCAGCAGGAACTGCTGTCGATGAGCTTCGAGGATTTCGAATTGAAGATCCGCCAACAGATGGCCCGTACGCTGGCGCCGGGCGGCTTCGATCCGCGGGAGGACATCCTTGCCATCACGGTGAATCGCTGGCCATATGGTTACGCGTATACCTACGACACGCTAGCCGACCCGGACGTGCCGTTCGAGCAGCGCCCGCACGTGATCGGACGCCAACGTTGCGGCCGCGTGACCATCGCCAATTCCGACGCCGGCGCCGCAGCGTTCACCAATCAGGCTATCGACGAAGCCAATCGCGCGGTGCAAGAATTGTTCCTGCTCCAGGGTCTGTCATAGCGGGGACGTGGTGGGGTTTCCACGAATCCTGATATTGTTGGCCTTTCCTTTGGCGGCTTTGGCTCAACCGGAGCCGCAGCCAAGAGCGGACGCGCCCGTACAACCCATTGCCTTCAGCCACAAGACGCACGCGGCGGTGGCGCTAAAATGCCAGGAATGCCATCCCAATCCCGATCCCGGCGATCACATGACCCTGCCTGCCGTGTCGCGCTGCATGACCTGCCACTCCACCATTGCGAAAGAAAAACCCGAGATCAAGAAGCTGGTCGAGTTTGCGAACTCCAAGAAGCCGATTCCGTGGGTGCGCGTTTACAGTGTCGCGGCAATGGTGTACTGGAATCATCGTGCCCATTTAAGCGCCGGGGTGAAGTGCGAAACTTGTCACGGGCCGGTGAGCCAGATGGAGACAATGGCGAAGGTGACCAACGTAACCAGCATGGAAGGCTGCATAAACTGTCATCGCGAGAATAATGCCGGCACCGGCTGCGGCTTCTGCCATGAAGAGCCATAGATGTATTTCCTATAGGAGGTCCGCATGAACGCAAGCGATCGAAATCTTGGAATGAACCGTAAGATCACGCGCCGCGACTTTGTCAACGGCGTGAGCATCGCAGCGGCCGGGGCCATGGCGCTGCCCGGAATGCTCGAAGCGCAGCAGTTCGCACCGGAGCAGTCGCCGGATTATTACCCGCCGGCGCGGACTGGCATGCGAGGCGATCACCCCGGCTCGTTTGAGGTGGCGCACCAGCTTCGCGACACAAGGACGGTGGACTTGGGCAGCGTCGCGCACACCAATGAAACGTACGATCTGGTAGTGGTCGGCGGCGGCTTGAGCGGGCTGGGCGCCGGTTACTATTTCTTGAAAAACGCCGGACGTTCGGCGCGCGTCCTAATTCTAGACAATCACGACGATTTTGGCGGTCATGCCAAGCGCAACGAATTTCGCCACGACGGCAGGCTGCTGGCGATCAATGGCGGCACGCTCAACATTGAGAACATCGGCCGCTATCCCGCCGTCGTAAGGAGCATGCTGGACGAAATCGGCGTCGATACGGAGCGATACCGGAAGAACAACGCCACCAATCGCGAACTCTACCGGTCGCTCGGCTTAGGCTCGGCCTATTTTTTCGACAAGGAAACGTGGGGCGCCGACAAGCTGGTGCTGCGTGGAGCGGGCGGAGGCGGCGGCCGGGGCGGGCGCGGCTTCGGTATGACGTCCGACTACGTTTCTCGCATGCCGCTGAACGAGCAAGCGCGCCGAGACCTGCTCAGGCTGTATAGCAAAGACCAGCCCGATTACATGCCCGGTCTCTCATCAGCCGAAAAGAAGTTGAGGCTCGCCAAGATGAGTTATCAGGATTTTCTGCTCAACGTGGCGCGCGTCGATAAGCAGGTGCTCTGGTTCTTCCAGCATTTTGGCGAAGGAAATTTCTGCGTGGGCGCCGACGCAACACCGGCCTTTTTCGGATGGCTGATGGGCCAGCCCGGTTTCAACGGCTTGGGCTTGGAACCGGCGCCGCTGGGCGTTTTGGAACAATTGGCCGGAACGCAGCACGGCCGGCAAGTGGAAGGCGGCGGCCCTGAGGTTCATTTCCCGGATGGCAACGCCACCGTCGCGCGTCTGCTGGTGCGCTGGATGATCCCAGACGCGCTGCCCGGTAAAACACAAGAGGATTCCGGCGCGGCGCGCGTCAACTACGCCATGCTCGACCGCACCAATCAGCCGGCCCGCATTCGGCTCAACAGCACGGTGCTCAACGTCCGGCACGACGGCCCTCCCGATCGCGCCAAAGAAGTGATTGTGACCTACTCGCGCGGAGGCAAGCTTTACGACGTGCGCGCGCGTGGATGCGTAATGGCGTGCTGGAACATGTTCATCCCATATCTGGCTCCCGAGTTGCCGGCCAAACAGAAAGAGGCGCTGGCCTACGCCGTGAAAGGCCCCATCGTCTACACGAGCGTGGCCGTGACGAACTGGACGGCGTGGCAAAAGCTGGGCGTCGCAAACATAAATGCGCCCAGCATGTTTCATACCAGCGTGGCGCTCACGGAAGCATCGACGCTCGGCGAGCTGCAACATCCGCAGTCGCCTTCAGAGCCCATCGCGCTCCATCTCACCAAGGTGCCCACGGTTCCCGGCAAGCCGCGACAGGAACAACACCGGCTGGGGCGCGCCGAGTTGCTGAACACTTCCTTTGAAACATTCGAGCGCAAAATTCGCGATCAGCTAGCACGTTCGCTGGGAGCTGGCGGATTCGACCCGGCGCGCGATATTGTCGCCATAACCGTGAACCGCTGGCCTCACGGATATGCGTACACTTACAACAGCCTTTATGAACCGATGGAATGGGTGTACACAGATTCCCAGGAGCGTCCTAACGTGATCGCGCGCCGGACGTATGGTCTCATCGCAATCGCAAACTCGGACGCTGGCGCCAGTCCTCACACCGACACCGCGATTTGGGAAGCTTGGCGCGCGGTGGGCGACATTCTCGACCGGCGATCGATGCCTTTCTTATCCTGAACCATGCAACCCACCACCTCGACAACGGCGCCTCCTGCCAAGAACGAACTAACTCGCGGACTGGGGCTGTTCGACTCGACCATGATCGTGGCCGGGTCGATGATCGGCACCGGCATTTTTATCGTCTCGTCGGACATGTCGCGTTTGCTGGGCAGTCCGGGCTGGCTGCTGGCATCGTGGCTGATCACCGGCGTTTTGACTCTCACCGCTGCGCTGTCATATGGCGAATTGGCGGCCATGATGCCACATGCGGGCGGCCAGTATGTGTATCTGCGAGAAGCCCTGTCGCCGCTGTGGGGTTTTCTATACGGATGGACTTTATTTCTAGTCATCCAAAGTGGCACCATCGCTGCCGTAGGCGTGGGCTTTTCGCGATATCTCGGCATTCTGTGGCCACCGATCTCAGAAAGCAGCTACCTGATTTCCCCCGTCCATATCGGCTCCCGTTACGCGATTTCGCTTTCTACCGCGCAGCTCGTCGGCCTACTGGTCATCGGCCTGCTCGCCTGGACCAACACGCGCGGCATCCGCTACGGCAAGGGCATTCAGAATGTTTTCACCTGCGCGAAAATTGGCGCGCTGCTCGGCGTCATCGGATTCGGACTGACTCTCGGCTGGCATTGGGATGCAGTCCGTGCGCATTTCGCCGAGGCCTGGACTCCTCGCGGCAACGTGCCGATTGTGCCGGGTCTCGCGGCCAGCACCGGCTTCGGGTTATTCATTGCCATGTGCGTGGCGCAAGTCGGATCGCTTTTCGCGGCCGACGCCTGGAACAACATCACCTTTACCGCCGGTGAAGTGCGCGAACCGCGCCGCAACGTGCCGCTGTCTCTGGCCTTTGGGACCATGATCGTGATCGGCCTCTACCTGCTGGCGAACTTCGCCTATCTGGTGGTGCTTCCCATCGATCAGGTCCAGCACGCGCCGTCGGATCGAGTAGCCGGAGCGATGCTCGAAGCCATCTTCCCGCGCATCGGCGGTGCGCTGATGGCCATCGCGATCATGATTTCAGCCTTCGGATGCATCAACGGCATGGTGCTGACGGGTGCCCGCGCTTATTACGCCATGGCGCGCGATGGCCTGTTCTTCCGCGGCGCCGCGAAAGTGAACCAGGCTCACGTGCCCGGTATTGCGCTGGCCATGCAGGGCGCCTGGGCTATGATCCTGGTGCTGCTCCGAACCTACGACCCTGCTACCGGCGTCTACGGCAACCTGTACAGCAATTTGCTGGACTACGTCATCTCGGCCGCCCTGATCTTTTACATCCTCACCATCTCCAGCGTCTTTGTGCTCCGGCGCCGCCGGCCCGATGCGGAACGGCCGTATCGGGCCTTCGGTTATCCCGTGGTTCCGGTGCTTTATATCGCCGGCGCCGCCGTCATTCTCGCCGTGCTGTTCATATACCGGCCTTCGACCACCATCCCCGGCCTGGTCATCGTACTCACCGGCGTGCCGGTATACGCAGCGTTCCGGCGATTCGGACGTGCGTAGGCGCTAGTTCCCGGACGTACTCGCGCCGCTGCCTGGCTTGACTTCGTCCGGCAACTGCTTGAGCAACGTCGGATACACCCAGCCGGCCGGCAACACGCGATCCGGATCCGGCCGCACGCTGAGGTAGTCGACGTGATCGGTGATCTGGCTCCACCCGTGAGCGCAGCCGGTCGGGATGATGATAATATCGCCCGCTGACACCTTCCGGCTGTACGCGCCTCGGCCGGCAATGCCGCTTCCGCTCGGGCCGTTCATCACGTTCGGTACGCCAGTGCCCGCCTTCCTTTGCTCAATCACGCCGCCGGTTGTCAGGATGCCGCCTCCGGAAACTATGATGTAGGTTTCGGCGGTGTAGTCATGATACAGAACATGGATCGGATCGCCGGGTTTGTCATTGGTGGGACCGCGATGGATTATGCCGACACCCAGGTTGTACTTGCCCATATCGACCACACGAATCTGCTTGTCCCCGCCGGGATGATCCTTCAGCAGCAGATCGATGTCTGACTTCGGGATGTCGAAAGCATAGGCCGGCGGAGCGCCTGCTCCTTGTCCAGGGGCTAATATCGGATTGCCAGTCGGTTGTTGTCCAAATCCGCTAGCAGCCAGCGTGAGCAGAGCAGCGGCAGCTCCTAACACGATTCTCATAATTCTTCTCCTTGAACCGGGATTTTATTTTCGCTCCCGATTTCCACTCAGTATACGCTCAATTGCCGATCCTTACCCGCCGGCAGCGGCCGGGAGGTACGACACTACCGGCCGGGCGCGATCTCCGCTCGCTCGATTCCGGGCGCGGGGTCGACATTCGGGATGCGTATCTCGACGTATTCGATCGCGCCGTTGATCTCACTCAACCAATGCGGCGTGCCGGGAGGACTCACAATAACGTCGCCTACGCCGATTTTCCTCGCCAAACCGCCCGTGATTCCGGTCGCGCTTCGGATCGTCGCGTTGGGGTTGGGATTAGGGTAGATGTCACTGTCGATGGTCGGCGGAATCAGCTTGCCACCCGTCACCAGAGTGCCGCTTCCCTTGGTGATCACCAGGTATTCCATATCGCGGGTGTGCGTGATGGCGTACTGTGGGCCGGTCACGCGGCGGCGCACCACGCAGTGGAGATCCTGGCCGATACTCACCGCCCCGCCGGTCGGCGACGCAATCAACTTTGGATTAACTTGGTCGAGACCCGCCTCAATGTCGGCCGCGCTCAGGTACACAGACGGAACCCTGGCGGGAGGCACTCGCATGTGATCGCCTGGCACCGGGCCGCGGCTCTGCGACAAAAGGCACAAACACAAGGATATCGTTCCGAGCATGACTAGCAGTAACCTACGCATACCGATTCTCCTTACCGGGAGCAAGCCACATTACTTCAGCGCGAGGACGCGGTTGGGATCCACTCGATAAATCAGATAATGGATGGTCCCGTCGAGCTGGCTGTACATATGCGCTACACCCGCAGGGATGAACACGACGTCGCCCGCCGCGACGCGACGGCTTTCACCGCCTTGGATGCTCGATCCGCTCCAGCCGGGACCGATGGTCGGACTCGAGGAGGTTTGCTTCGGATTAACCAGCGTGCCGCCCGTGATGAGCGTGCCGCCGCCCTCCAGTACGTAATAAATTTCATCAATTTTTTCGTGTATCAGCGCGTTCTGGTCAGCACGGGTCCGCTGCACCATGGCGACTCCCAGATTATGCCCGCCAGCTTCGATTACGCGAACCGGCCGGTCAATGAGCGGCGCTGCCTGGTTAGGCGCGCTCTTCAATGCGGCGGTCATCTCGGCCGGCGTCACGTAAGTCGCGGAGGCGCTGCTTTTGGGGGCCTGGGCGTAGACCGCTACACAGGCCCCTAGGAGCGTCAACTCGATCCATTTTGGCAAAGACATAAACTTGGACATGCAGCTTCCCTTTCTCGAAACCAGCTAAGTCTATCACCGAATGGAATCGGGCGGCTGGGCGTCTAACTTCAAGGACAAATGCCTTATCAACCCATTGACAATTACGGAATCATCGGCAATCTGCGGACGGCGGCGCTCATCGCGAAGAACGGCTCGATCGATTGGTTCTGCTTCCCGCGATTCGATTCTCCCAGTGTTTTTGGGGCGATCCTGGACGACCAGAAAGGCGGATATTTTCGAATCGCTCCCGTTTCGCCGGATGTCACTGTTAAACAGCTATATTGGCCCGACACAAATGTTCTGGTGACTCGCTTTCTTGCCGCTGACGGCGTGGGCGAGATCGTGGACTTCATGCCGATCCGCAAAGGTGAAAGCGCCGGCGACGGCCGCCTCATTCGGAAGGTGCGCGTGCTTCGGGGCACCGTACGCTTTTCTTTGGAGTGCTATCCAGCCTTCAATTACGCTCTCGATCGCCACACCACCCGGATGGTTGACGAAGGTGCACATTTCTATGGCTCCGAGCTGCACCTGGGCCTGAAGTCGGGAATCCGCTTACGGCATTCAGGAACCGGCGTGTCGGCTGAATTCACCTTGACGGAAGGAAAAGGCCGGAGCTTCGAGCTGTACGAACTCGCCGCGCACGCGCGCAGATCGCCGAAAACGCTAAGTGAGCAGGATAGCAATGAGCTGTTCAACGAAACCGTGGAGTTCTGGCGCCGTTGGATTTCCAAGAGCACCTATCGTGGACGCTGGCGCGAAATGATAAATCGCTCGGCGCTGGTCTTGAAGCTATTAACCTATGAACCCACGGGCGCGATCGTCGCGGCGCCCACTTGCAGCCTTCCTGAAAGTCTGGGAGGCGTTCGCAATTGGGACTATCGCTACACCTGGATTCGCGACGCAGCATTCACCGTATACAGCCTGATGCGGCTTGGCTATGCCGAGGAAGCCATGCAGTTCGCCAATTTCCTGGATGCCCGCTGCCGGGAATCACGCCGCCACGGATCGCTGCAGACCGTATACGGAATCGACGGGCGCCGCATGCTGAAAGAGAAAACGCTCGATCATCTGGACGGGTACATGGGCTCTCGCCCGGTCCGGATCGGAAATGAGGCCTACCAGCAGCTTCAGCTTGATATCTACGGCGAACTGATGGACTCGATGTACCTCTACAACAAGTACGGCGAGCCCATCTCCTACGAATTGTGGTCTCAGCTCAGGCGCCTTACAAATTGGGTTTGCACACACTGGCGCAGCAAGGACGACGCCATCTGGGAAGTGCGCGGAGGCCCAAGACAATTTGTTTATTCCAAAATGATGTGCTGGGTGGCCGTGGACCGGGCCCTCCGCTTGGCCACCAAGCGATCCTTTCCGGCGGACTGGCAGCGCTGGATGAAGACTCGCGATCAAATCTATGAAGAAGTCATGAAGCGCGGATGGAGCGAATCGAGACAAGCCTTCGTTCAAGGCTACGACCGGGCTGCGCTGGACGCGTCACTGCTCTTAATGCCTCTGGTATTTTTCGTGTCTCCTAGCGATCCGAGAATGCTTCAAACCCTGGATGCCATCAATCGGGCGCCGCGCGAGGGCGGCCTGGTTTCCGATGGCTTGGTATTTCGTTACGACGTGGAGAAGACACCAGACGGACTGAAAGGCACCGAGGGCACGTTCAACTGCTGTACTTTCTGGTTGGTAGAGGCGCTCACGCGCGCTGGCAAGGATGACCCCAAACGCCTGCAGGATGCGCGCCTGCTATTTGAGCAGATGCTCGGTTACGCCAACCATCTGGGCTTGTATGCCGAACAGATTGGCGCTCAGGGCGGCGCGCTTGGGAATTTCCCGCAGGCGCTCACTCATCTGTCGTTAATCAGCGCGGCATTCAATCTCGATCGGTCCTTGGATGGCAGGCATCAGCCTTAGCTATTCGTCCCCAGGAAAAGCGACCGTACTGAGCAAAGCGTTGTCGGCCTGCCGCGAGTCGAGCCGGGTGTGCTGGCAAACCACCGGAACGTCGGATTCGATCACGCTCGAAAATTCCGTCGCCAGAGGGATTTTTTCAGGATCGGTCAAATTGTTGAAGCGTACGTGCTTGGTCCTTTCGGCGGGCACTGTGAGCCGGTATGCCACGGGCGCGCGATCGGAATAATAAATGGTCACCGTCACGTTCGCGGTTTTGTCCGACGCGTTCAAGATGCAAACGCACTCGTGACTGGTCATCTCCGGTTCAGGCCCATGACTCTTTGCCGGAATGTAGCCTTCCGGTATGGCCCATCGTTTTCGTCCGATTGGTGTCATGCTTTATGCCTGCTCCTTATGTTGCAGAGCCCAGTACAAGAGCCCTCCCAGCGCCACGCCCGCTCCCGCGGTGATCAACTCCCGCGTATAACCGTCGTTGCGGGGGAGTTTGAGCCAGCGCCGCTCCGGATAATCGCCGTCGCTGCCAGCGGGTCCCTCCTTGAAAGCCATCTGCAGAACCTGCGCTAGATGCAAGGCGTGGCGGTCGGTGGCTTGTTCAATTTGGGTCTTACAGCTAAATCCATCGGCCAGGATGAGACTATCCTTGGCGGCGGCCCGCACCTTGGGCAGCACGCCCAGTTCGCCCACCTGCATCGAGAGCTCGTACTTGGATGGTTCGAAGCCGAAACTGCCGGCCATCCCGCAGCAGCCGTCGTCGAGCATCGTGACATCCAGGCCCATCCCGCGCAGCAGCTTTTCTTCGTGATCGGTGCCGATGACCGCCTTTTGATGACAATGGCCATGCACCAGCGCCTTTCGATGGAGCGGCGGGGGCTCATAGTGCGGCGCCTTCTTTTCGAGAAATTCGGCCAGGGTGAAGGTTTGACGGTGCATCCGTTTGGCACCTTCATCGTGCGGAAGCAGGTCGATCATTTCATCGCGAAAGACCGCGGCGCAACTCGGCTCCAGAACGACAATCGGTGTTCCCGCCTCGACTTGACAGCGCAAAACTCCGAGCGTCCGATAGAGCAGCTGTTTGGCCTGATCCAGCATGCCGTAGTCGTATAAAGGACGTCCGCAGCACAAATGCGCCGCCGGAACCAGGACGTCGAAGCCGGCGCGCTCCAAAACCTCAACCGCGGCCGCGGCCACTTCCGGGTGAAAGTGATTGTTGAAAGTGTCCGCCCAGAGAATTACCTTCGACTCGGTTTCAGCGCGTTTGGTTCTGCGACGAAACCATGACTTGAAGGTTTGGCGCGCGAATTTCGGCAGCGATCGTTCAGGCGCAATGTGAGCCAGCATCTTCACCAACGCGCTCGCCCCCGGAGTGGATCCGGCCAGGTTCACCAACTCGGGGGCTAGCGACGCCATTCTCGCCCAGCGATGAATCAACCCCATGCTGTAAGCGTGGCGCGGCCGCACGCGACCATCGTAATAGTGCGACAGAAATTCGGCTTTGTACGTGGCCATGTCCACGTTCACCGGACAATCGCCCTTACAACCTTTGCATGAGAGACACAAATCGAGCGCGTCGAAAACCTCCTCGCTCTTCCAGCCGTCGCGTATTACTTCGCCCTGCGCCATCTCAAACAGCATGCGCGCCCGGCCGCGGGTGGAATGCTTTTCTTCCATGGTGGCCCGGTAACTGGGGCACATGGTTCCCTTCTGATGACGCCGGCACTCGCCCACTCCAACGCACCGCAGCGCGGCCTGACTGAAGCTGCCGCCGTCCTGGAGATAGTGAAAATGCGTGCTTGGTTCCACCGGCCGATAATCGGAGCCCAGCCGCAGATTTTCATCGATGCGGTACGGGTCCACCACCTTGCCGGGGTTCATCTTCCATTCCGGATCCCACAGCGACTTGAATTCGCGGAAGGCCTGAATCAGCTCCTGGCCGTACATCTTGTAAAGAAACTCGGCTTTGGATTGTCCATCGCCGTGCTCGCCCGAGATCGACCCGCCGTAGCTGACCACCAGATCCGTGGCCTCTTCCATGAACGAGCGGTAATTGCGAATCCCCTCGGCGCTTTCGAGATCAAACGTGACGCGCGTGTGAATGCACCCCTGGCCGAAGTGTCCGTACAGTGCGCCCTCGTAGCCATGCTTGTCGTAAAGCTTCTTGAGGTCGCGCAGATAGGAACCCACCCTGTCGGGAGGAACGGCGGAATCTTCCCAGCCTTCCCAGGTGACGTGCTCGCCGGGAACCCACGCAGTGGCACCAAGGCCCGCTTCACGAATGTCCCAAACCATCTTTTCCTCGGCCTGATCGTCGAACAACTTCATGCTGGGCACGTCGGATTTGTATTGGAGGGCGGTCATCAACTTCCGCGCGGCATGGTCGGAATCTTGCTTGGTATCTCCGCCAAATTCCACCAGCAGCCATCCCTTCCCTTCCGGAAGCAGAGGCAGGTCTTTCAAATCCAGGCCTTTGACCTTCATGTTCTGGATGAGCAGATGGTCCAGAGCCTCGCAGCCGATCGGATGGGCGGCCATCACTTCCGGAACATGATCGCCGGCGGTATAAATATCCCGATACCCGAGCACCAGCAGCGAGCGCGCCTGGGGATTGTGTACCAGCCTGACGGTGGCTTCCAGAGTGAACGCGCAAGTGCATTCCGTGCCGACCAGCGCGCGCGCGACGTGGAATCCATTCTCCGGTAGAAGCTCATTCAGGTTGTAGCCGGACACGCGGCGCGGAATGTCCGGATAGCGCTCGCGGATCAGCGAGCCGTAGACATCGCGAATTCTCTTCAGTCCCGCATAAATCTCGCCTCGGCGCCCGCCCTGAGCGATGATGTTTTCCAGTTCCTGCTCGCTGGTCGCGCCCACGCGCAGCCGCAAACCGTCGTAAGTCAGGATGTCCAGCTCATCGACGTTTTCTTCGGTCTTGCCGGCCATCACGGAATGAATGCCGCACGAGTTATTGCCGATCATGCCTCCGAGAGTGTTGTGATTGTGCGTCGCCGGGTCCGGACCAAACGTGAGGCCGTGCTCATTGGCTGCGTCGCGCAACCAGTCCAACACCACGCCTGGTTGCACGCGCGCCTGCTTCTGGCCCGGATCGAGCGAGAGGATGCGATTCAGATATTTTGAGCAATCGAACACTACCGCCACGTTGCAGCACTGGCCCGCCAGGCTGGTTCCCCCGCCGCGCGCCAGAATGGGCGCGCCAAACCGGCGGCAGGTGGCGATGGCCGCGACCACGTCGTCAACCGATTTGGGAATTACCACGCCGATCGGCACCTGACGATAATTGGAGCCATCGGTGGAATAGAGAGCTCGCGAACCCGTATCGAAACGTACTTCTCCCTCCATTCGTTCGCGAAGATCTTTAGCCAGCTCCGCGGCGTAGTCGGGTGCGGTATCGCCGGCGCGGGAGCGAGGCTCGATTGCGGTCAATTGTTTCTCAAGCAGCAGAGTTGCCATAAACTTTGTATTTCTCCACGTCAGAAGTTTTGAGTTCGAGGCCCAGGCCCCAGCGCGAGAGATCCGGCCTCAATGCTCCCTGCTCGGCTCGACGCGCGCCTTCAAAGAACATCTGTTCGATACGCACGTGGTCGTAAAAATATTCCACGTTTCGCGCCGAGAGCGCCGCGCAGCACAGATGCGCGTGCAGCGAGGGAGCGGTGTGCGCCGAAAGAGGCAGTCCAAAACCCTGGCAGAGAGCATCGGTCTGAAGAAATCCGGTGACGCCCGCGCATCGTGTGGCGTCAGCCTGCAGCACGTCCACCGCTCCGGCTTCCAGCATGCGCCGGAAATAATAAGAGTCGTAGCCGTATTCGCCGGCGGCAATTTCCATTCCGGCCGGCGCGCGATCCCGCAGCAATCGCAATCCTTCCAAGTCGTCCGCCGATACCGGCTCCTCAAACCAGCTGACATCCGAATCACGGAATTGTTCGGCTTTTTCGAGCGCCTGCTTGCGGCTGTAGGCGCCGTTGGCGTCGACGAAGAGCTTCACAGCCTCTCCGATGCTTTTTCGCGCGCTCTTGACGCGATCGGGATCCGCCTCCGGTTGGGAACCGATCTTCATCTTTACGGCGCCAATGCCCTCCGCAACCCAGCCCTGGAGCTGGCAGCGAAGCTCCTCGTCCGAATAAGACGTGAAGCCTCCGCTACCGTACACCGGAATCGTTTCCCTAACCTGGCCCAGCAACGTCACCAGCGGCGTCTGCAATATCTGCGCATACAGATCCCACAACGCATTGTCAACCGCCGCGATTGCCATGGAAGAAATACCCGGCCGTCCAAGATTGCGAATCGCGTGGACCATTTCGCTCCAAATCGCCCGGACGAAAGCGGCATTCTTGTTCAGAACAATCTTCTTCAGCGTGTGATCGATTAATTTCGCGGTGGCGACATCGGCGTAGCTGTAACCCAGTCCTCTGAGTCCGGCCGCGCCCACATTGACAATGACGATCGTGGTCTCATTCCAAGCCAGCGTGCCATCGGCTTCGGGAGTTGACGTCGGCACGGTGAATGCCGAGACATCCAATCGCTCCACCGGAAATTCCCAAGGGTCCGCCACGGCTACACGAGTTCGCGCACCTTGTCGGTCAGGATGGTCTCAATGATCTTGTGACCGTCGGATGTGCCTTTGGCCAGCGCTTCGGCCAGATGGGCTGCCTGCCGTGCCGTCACCTTAGCGGGCATAGGAGGCTCGTTCGGATCTACCACGCCCTCGATGACAACCGGACCAGGGGTCGCGAGGGCCTGGTCCAGCGTCGCTCCGCATTGCTTAGGATCCTCGATGGTGAATCCGCTCCCGCCGCAGGCTCGAGCAAATTTCGCGAAGTTGATCGGCGCCAGGTCGCAGCCAAATTCCGGATTGCCCAGAAAAACCATCTGCTCCCAGCGGATTTGTCCCAGGCTGTTGTTCTTCACGATGACAATCTTGATGGGAAGCTTGTGTTTCACCGCCGTGACAAACTCCCCCATCAACATGGTGAAGCCGCCATCACCCACGAAGCCCACGCACATGCGATCCGGATAAGCGATCTGTGAAGCGATGGTATATGGCAGGCCGCATGCCATGGTGGCTAGATTCCCTGAAATAGTGTGCATCTGGCCGCGTTTCACGGGTATGTGCCGCGCCCACCAGGTGGCAATCGTTCCCGAGTCACAGTTAACGATGGCATTGCTCGGCAGACGCTTGCCCAACTCAGCGGCGAGAAATTCGGGCTTCATCGGTGTGCTTTGCACCGCCCCGCGCTCATCCATCTTTTTGTTCCAGTCTCGCACCGAGGCCTGAATGTCGGACAAAAAGTGGCGCGACGATTTACGCTCCAGCATCGGAAGCATTTGTTGCAGCGTTCGTCTGGCGTCTCCAACCAAGCCGGCTTCCACCGGAAATCGCAATCCGATGCGCATCGGATCGTAGTCGATTTGCACGCCTCGCGCCTTCCCGGGCTTCGGCAGAAATTCAATATAGGGGAACGAACTGCCCACGATAAATAGCGTGTCGCACTCCTCCATCGCTTCTTGCGAAGGCTCTGTTCCTAGCAATCCGATGGTGCCGGTGGTGTAGGGACTGTCGTCAGGAACGGCGGCCCTACCCAGAAGCGCCTTGACGATGGGCGCTCCCAGCTTCTCAGCCACGGCTTCCAACTCGGCCGTGGCACGCAGAGCTCCGCGTCCGGCCAGGATGGTCACTCGCTTTCCCGCGTTCAGAATATCGGCGGCCCTTTTAAGCTCCTCTTCACAAGGGAGCCCCGCGCTGGTCGCGAACACATCCGATACATGATGGGGAACGTTCCGAGGCGTCCGGCCCTCGCCCTTGGCCTTCACTTCGATTTCCTGGAAGTCGACGGGGACTGTGATGTGAGCAACGCCACGGTAGGACAAGGCAGTGCGGCAGGCCAACTCGGCAATATTTTCCATATGGGCTGCACCCATGCAGCGCTCGTTGTAGACGCACACATCCATGAACAAGCGGTCCAGCGCGACATCCTGCTGCGTGTGGGTGTGAAGTAAATCCGAAAACTGCAGGCCGGTTATCGCCAGCACCGGCTGGCCGTCCAACTTCGCATCGTAGAGTCCATTCAACAGATGAATGCCGCCGGGTCCGGATGTAGCCACGCAGCAACCCAGCTTGCCGGTATGCTTCGCGTAACTGCAGGCCATGAATGCCGCGGCTTCTTCGTGCCGCACCTGAACGAATCGAACGGAGTCTTGATGCTTGCGCAGTGCTTCGACAATTCCATTAATGCCGTCGCCCGGCAGCCCGAATACTACGTCCACGCCCCAGGCGTGAATCGTCTCGATCAAAACATCGGAGGCAGTTTTTGTCATTTCAATGTCCCTCGGTTACGGTCAGTTACTCTATAGGTCCTGAATATCTTTCAGCACGCATCGCACCAAAACGGTATTTCGTCGCGACGAATTCATGTTCCCTTTGCCCTGGTAACACGTGACGATTAACTGAGTTCGAAACGGCGTTTCAGGGCGGGCCGTCGAATGTGCAGCGGTTTACAGTGCTTCGTTCGACCTCAGCCCGACTGACTCTGTTTCTCGATTCAGTCGGCGAGCTTAGTCTCTTCGGCCTGACGGGCCGGTCGAACTCGGCGAAACCGCCCGCCAGCTTATCCAAATCGGATGGCGATCCGGCCCTCTTGTCATCGTCTCCGGGTTCGCGTTCGGAATTGTGCTGGCACTGCAAACCGGCTCCTCCATGGTCAGGTTTGGCGCGCAGGCGATGATTCCGCAAGCCATTTCGCTCGGATTGTTCCGCGACGTTGGCCCACTGATCACCGGACTAGAAGTGCTCCGCCAAACAATCGATGATGCGCAACGCACCACTCGCAATTTGGCGTCCGATACAGAAGCGGTCAAGCACAATTTTTTCTTGCGTGGCTTCTTTCATCGGCGAGGATTTTACAACCTGACGCAATTCAACCCCCATGAATACGCGTCCAGCAAGTTCGTCAAACATCCCAGCCAGCGGATTTGGCTTCCCGCCGATGGCCTTTTTACCACCTCGCCAAAGGGCTCTCAACAGCTCTCCACCGAAGGGCGATCCGCCTTGGATCGCGCGGTTTCCGAAATCGGCGAGGAGCTTCCGAACAATCCCATCATGGTGGAGGGATATGCCAGCACCGGGTCTTCGGCGCCGCAATACGCTGCCCCCTTGGAACGCGCAACAGACGTCAAGCAATATTTGGAATCGCGATATCACTTGAAGCCGGATCTCATCGGAACCATTCCGCTCGAAGATAAGCCACCGGCGGGCAGCGGCCGGAATTCCTGGGATGGAATATGCTTAGCGCTGATCGTCTCGCGAAATTAAACTCCGGCCATCAGGACTTCACTTGGATAACTACCGGCTCCAGACTCTCAATCCAAGACCGTCGAAGCACCTTGACTCTTTGACCTTCCGGCAGCAAGCCTAATGGGACAATAACGCCATTACCAAAACACAACCCGCGGCCAAATAAGTTAGATGAATGCGGCTCCTCAACAAAAAGCGCGTCTTCGCATGAGGCAAGACGGTAATGTTCCTGCCATATCGGAGGAATATCAAAAACCCGTAGTAAAGCTTCCGACGG
>DATJWJ010000267.1:0-56162 GCA_035501355.1 Bryobacteraceae bacterium
CATCGATGCTTTGGCCGCCGACGGCCACAAGTGGATGCTAGGGCCGGAAGGCTGCGGAATTTTGTTCGTGCGCAAGGAGCGCCAGGATTCGATTTTTCCGCGCGAGTTTGGTTGGACCAACGTGGCCGGCTACAACGATTACGCCTCCCGCGACATGACGCTGCGTCCCGACGCCGGGAGGTACGAGTGCGGAACGCTGAACACGGTGGGCTGTTACGGCCTCCGTGCATCGCTGGATTTTTTGCTGGGGATTGGGATCGAGCGCATTGGGTCGGCGGTAGAGTCGCTGGCGGACCAGTTGGCCGAAGGCGCGCAACGCAAAGGTTACAGCTTGCTGGGGGAACGGACGCCGGAGACGGGAGCGGGCATCGTGACCATACAGAAAATCGGCGTGGACAGCCGGGCGGTGGTACGCGAGCTGAAGAATAAAGGGATCGTGAGCGCGGCGCGGCAGGGGTGGGTGCGGTTGTCGCCCCATTTTTATATCAGTCCGGAAGAGATCGAGCGGGTGATCGACGCGCTGCCGTAAGGGCCCCAATGGTGTACAATAGTACACAGGCAGAATGGTCGAGTGGGACTCTGTCAAAGCGAGGGCGAACCTCCGTAAAGATGGTGTTCGCTTCGCCGACGCGGTGATTGCGCTCGAAGACGGGAGTGCAATAACGGTGCGCGAGGAACGGGAAGACGAGGACCGTTTAATTACCATTGGCATGGATGGTTTAGCTCGCATACTTGTGGTTGTTTACACCTGGCGGGGCGAGACGATCCGGCTGATTTCCGCTCGGCTTGCTACCGCAACAGAAAGACGTCAATACGAAAGGGGCGCATGAAGAAAGAGTACGATTTCAGCAAGGGCCGTCGCGGAGCTGTGATCAGAGTGCCTCCGGAAAAGACCAGGGTCACGATCCGGCTGGATAGCGACCTGTTGGAGTGGTTCCGGGAGCGGGTGGACGAAGCTGGACACGGAAACTACCAAACCTTGATCAACGCTGCGCTGCGCACCTTCGTGAAGCAGAAGCAGGAACCGTTGGAGGCCACGCTGCGGCGCGTGATTCGCGACGAATTGCGAAGGACGGGTTAGTTAGCGGCTATAAATTACTTGGCTCACGTGAGTGTGGTGGAGTTACCGGATGCTGCCCTTGCCAACTGAAGCTCGCACGTTTTTGCTGGCGTTTCTGCCGCACTGGCAGAGCTTCAGAAGACCTCGAAGCGTTAAGGTCGGGAGCTAAGGCGGTCTATGTTGCAGGAACCATCAAATACAGATTCAGTGGAAAAACGCATTTTACTAATTTTTGCGGCGTCGGAAGAGCCGTGGTCAATTCGATCATCAATTGTTTCAAGCACAATAATCGGACCTAGCTTGGCTTTGCCATTTGGGGGCCGCGCGCCAGGGAGTGGTCTGTGAGCACATCATGCCAAAGCGGGCCACCTTTCCTTTCGGGCCCGATCGGGCTTGTATTTCCGGGATCTGACGATCCACTCTCGGCGCAACAAGTGGAAGAACGCACCTGGATCGATCCTGACGGGACTTCGACTACCGAAACCGCGCCGAGCCAGATCTACCGCGACAGTGCGGGGCGATAGCCGATTACGTCGTCAAGCCGCATTTGGACTCGGGGCCATTCAACGTTGGATTTGTGGCCGTCGGCTTCGAGCTGCCGTCTGGGAAACGGCAAATGAAGAAGGAAGGGCTTGGTACGCGTATGATCGACGGCATTGAAGCTGAGGGCGAACGGACCGTCCAGACTTCGGAGGATCAGCCGTTGCTGATTGCCACAAGGGAAATCTGGTGGTCGCGAGCGCTCCGCGTTACGTTCTCGGAGGAGGCGTCGGGCCCAAACTGGAAGCATACGGCCAAGCTTCAGAATCTGGACCGTCACGAACCGGGTCCCGAGCTGTTCGTTATCCCTGCCGACTAGACGATCCGTAATCGTTGGCGATACCTTGCGGAGATCACCCGCCGGGCCGGCGCGCCGGCATAAACACCTTCAACAGTGGGTTGCCGGCTGTCTCGGGCCAGATGGTCTTAGAGTGCGATTTGTCATCCACGCAGGTTTCGTAGATTTGCTTGACACCCTCGATCTTTCGCTCTTCGGCCTCAGCTTGCTCCCGAGTAGTTGGTCCATCGAGCCGGAACACGCCATCCAGGCGCGTGAACGGACATTGGAAAGCCGCACCGGCGATGGTGAAATAAGGGCAGGCGTTCTTGGGCGCGCTTCTCGTAGTCTGCGGCGCGTTCGGTGGCGGATCCTTGCGCAGCCGCATGCCGACCTCTGGAATGCGCGGGTCGCCGCTCGAATCGGATACCTTGTGAAAGTTCTGCACTACTTGCGCCGCGAACGACGAACCCGTGGTGGCGTCGGCGAAAGACTTCAGAGTCTGGAAGCATCCGTCGGCGATGGACCGCCGGATCTTGGCCGGCTGCATGCCCAGGGAAGCGCAGAATTCAAAGGTGCCGTTCAAATGATCGGGGCTGGACGGAAAGACCGGCAGGACCGCGGAATCCACGATGCTATCCAGTAGCTTTTCCGATTCGGCGGTGACAGCCGCGCCCGGAGAGTTCAGTAATCCGAGCAGTTCGCCCAATCTGGAGTGCACGGCTTCCGACGCGTTTTCGAAGCTGCGGATCTTCTGATTATTTTCGAGCAGCTTGGTCCGGGCGTTGATGGCGAAGATGGTTTCAAAAGGGCTGTTCTTTTTCCCATCATCGCTGGGGTCGTCCTCCGGGTTCACATTCAGCGATCCGGCCAGGAACAGATCGGGCCAGGCGTGGCGGTGCGCCAGGAAATCGCGCGGGCTGATGGAGGTAGTTTTACGATATTCCGTCTGTACTTCAGATAGGATATCGATGGCGGGAAGGAAGGGCAGGTTATCGAACATGCCGCCGTCGGAATATCGCACGTCGATGGCGCCCTGGCCGGGCACGACGTCGCTCTGGCGGCGGGGAGCAAATACGCACGGAAAGGCGCTCGAAGACAATCCCGCCTCTACGAAATCGTACGGGACGGCATGGTCGGCGGGGCGCCGGCCGAGCAAGTGCGGGGTCTTGCTGCCCAAGTCGGTGGTGGTGGCGAAGAACGCAATGTCCTGGCCGGCCTTCACGCCCTGGTAGGGCTGTACACAATTCAGATTGAGAAGCGGTGCGCCCAAAAGTTGGCGGGCGGTTTGTTCCAGCAGCGAAGCGCCCATGATGGCGTAGCGAATATCCAAGCGCAGCAGGCTCTCCTTGCGGAGTTGATAGAGGAACGAATAGGTGGCTTTGGTAACGTGTCCGGAGATCAGTTCGGCGGCGATGGAAGCGGTCCTGCGATGGGGAATCATGAAAATGTCGGAGATCGCATCCACCACGGCTGGGGGCGCGCCGGAGACGGCGAATCCGGGGTCGGAGCGCGCTCCTTTTCGCACCACCCGCCGGATCTGGGCCGGGGAGAGCTTTACGGAGCGGCCGCGCACGCCCAGCTCGCGCGTGGCGCTCTTCAGCGTCTTGGTGAACGCAACTTTCTCGTCGACATGCAGGAACACATCGGTGAGCGTGGCCAGCAGTCCCCATTTCTGATCGTCCGGCACATTGAACAACGCGCCCAGCGCTCCGCCCATCAGGGTTCCGACCGATGCGCCTACGATGACATCCGGCCGGATTTTCGCCTGCACCAGCGCGGCGATCATGCCGATGTGGAAGGCTCCGCGGAAGACGCCGCCGCTGGCGACGAAGACGATACGCGGGTGCTCGGACGACAACTGCGGGAAGCGTTGGAGCATGGTTCTATCGCCGGGCTCGAGTGGGTCTTCGTTGCGTGAAACGGAGCTGGTCTTGAACCAATCTCCCAACTCCTGCTGGCTGGGGCGGATTAACTCGCCGGTACAGCGCGCGCAGACCTCGGGGAGCCCGCAGGCCTGCGCCGCAGGCGCCGCGCCGCCACGAAGCTCCACCAACTGTTTGAGGAAGTCCTTGCAACTCACCTTGCTTCCAGCCGCGCCGCCGGCCGCGAGCGTCCGGCGGTACAGGGTCTGCAGCGTATGCCGGCAGCCAGAGGCAACCGCGTCGAGCGATTCGGTGCGGGTTGGGTTGATGGGATTGTCGAATGCCAGATCATCATCAGGCGCGATTTCGTCGGCGAAGATGGAAAAAAATTTCTTAGTGGCCACGTGAGCCGAGGCCTGCGGCGGCCTGGGCTTCGTGCCAGGCGAGTTAGGAGACGGGACCGGCTGCGGTTCTAATGCCGCGGCCGACCCAGTGGAAGCCTGCGCCACCGATCCGGCTCCGGCAGCGGCCGCCGCGGCCTTGGAAATGGCCTCCTGCCGGTCGCGAATTTCCTTCTCCACGCGGCTCATGAAGTTGGTCTGCATAACCTCAAGTTGTGTGTCCCGGCGTTTGGCCAGTTTGAGGCTGGCCATGCCGACGCTGACAATGTCCGTGCTCTGCTCGGCGATGGACTGATTGCCCTGAGCGCTCGGCAGTGGAACGCTGTAGACCACATGGATGGACGGCTCATTCCCGTTGGAAGATAGCGTCTCGGCCAGCGGTTCGCGCAATCGAAGAAAGGAAAAAAGCGCGGGCAGCGGATTCTCGCGCACGGCGCTGCCATCCACCAAGTCCAACACTTTGGGCGGGACGGCTCTGCCTATCGGCTCGACATCCCGTTTCACCCATTGCATGATGTCCTCGGGCTTAGTCAGGCGTGTCGGCTCGAAGATAGGAACCTTGGTCAAAGCAGTTTTGAGAGAGTCCACCAGCGGCGATCCGTTGGCGGCCCAGCGCTGGTCGGAACGGAGCGCTTTCCCGGTGCGGTCGCGGAGGGTATTCAACCAGGCGGATACCAGCAGGATCTCCATGGGGTCCTTGCCGATGCTACGGCGCTGGCCGTCCGGCTCGAAGATCTCGGTCAGCTTGCGGCGCAGGTGAAAATCGTCGATCACTGATTTCGTCAAACCGGTATTCTGCAGCAAGAGGTTCAGTAGCGCGGTCCCGTTTGTGGCGATCAGCACGCCTGCGAAGAGGAAGACGGCGGTTTCGACTATGAAAAACGCCACGGCCAGAAGCAGGGATGGAATGAATTCGAGTGCCGGCCAAAAGACGTTGATGTTTTTGAGGAAGGGTTGGATGGGCTCCCAGAGCTGCTTGGAATTGATAATATTCGCTGCCGGCGCCGCCAGTGCGACGATCAGCGCGGCCAGGCCCAGCACGACGATCAGGAGCGGGATGAACGACAGCAGCCAGATCTTCCAGCCGAACAGCGGCCTGAACCACCACCGGATGCGCTGCTTCCACGGTTCCAGCTCGTAGCGGTAGGAGAAGAACTGCGGCGCGAAGGTGACGTGGCGCGCGATCCCGCCCACCAGGCGCACGGCCCAGAAGGCGAACATGATCCTACGGAGTAGCCGCGGTCCGGGATAATTTTCTTTTGCCCGGACCCACATCACCATGGTGCTGGTGGCGGTTCTGACCTTAACCGGCAGGCCCGCGATCCACTGGCCGAGCTTAACCAGCAAATATCGGCGGCGCCGCGCTTCCTTCTCGGCAGCCTGCAAGTTTTCGGGCGTGGAGGCGTCCAGAATGGGTGGAAAATCGGCGAAAAAATCCGATTGGTCCGGAATCGCGTCCCAGAAGATACTCAACGGCTGATCGGACAATGCGGTCAGGTAGCGGCGAAACCAAGCCCAGCGCGCGGACTCCTCTTGTCCAACCTTAGCGGACTGAAGCTCCTGATAGCAGCGCTGCATGGCGGCCGCCGAGAGCGCCCCCATGGAAATGCCGGCCGCCACCTGGGGGTTGCTTCGACGGGCCGCAAGGTAGGCGTGAATGGTCCCGGCGCCGAACAGCGCGCCCGAGAATCCGGCGGTGAAGCAGACTGCATCTTTGCCCTCGCCGGCCAGTGTGTCTTTGAGTGCCGAATCGTCAGCCATCGGGGCACCTCGATATTTAACTTATTTCAGAATTCTACTCGAAAAGATAATAAAAAAGAAGCCAATAATGTGCCTTAAAATGGCGAGGCGAGTGTTTAACTATCCAGGCCCAGGGGCTTCTTGGGCACTTGGTCGCGCTGCTTGCGCCACTTCTGCTGCATCCCGGTGATCTCCACGAACACTACCACCAGCAGCAGGATCGACAGAATAATGCTGCCGGCCAGCCACATTCCGGACAGATCGCGCCAATTGCTCGCCGCGCGAGACCACAGCACGGCGATGATCACCAGGCTGAGAACAATCCGCAAAATGCGGCGAGGCGATAGGCGCATAGGGTCGCGCGAGCCAGGGCGCGAATAAAGGAATGATAGCAAGGCCCCGGGCTATAATTGAGATCAGCCGGGGAGGACAGATGACCAAGATCTATTACACCGTTGGTGCGGCGGTGGTGGCTGCGGGCTGGCTGCTGGCGGCGGAGCTAGGCAAGGTGGACAGCAAAAATTTGCTGACCGGCCAGAGCGCGTTCGCCGATGCCCAGTCACTGAAGCCAGGCACATTCCACAAGATCACCGCCGACGATCTGCCCAAGCCCTTCGACACCAAGTCCACGCCCAATTTCCCGCGCGTGATTGCGCGGCCCGCGGACGCCTGGCCGCAGGCTCCGGCCGGATTCAAGGTGGATTTGTACGCTACCGGCTTCAACGAGCCTCGCCAGATTCGCGTTGCGCCCAATGGGGATTTCTTCATTGCCGAGAGCCGAGCGGGACAAATCAAAGTGGTTCGCGGCCGCGACAAAGATGGGAAGGCCGAGCAAATTTCGACCTTCGCCACTGGCCTGAGGCAGCCGTTTGGAGTGAATTTTTATCCCGCCGGGCCCAATCCGCAATGGGTTTATGTGGGCAATACCAACTCGGTGGTGCGCTTTCACTATCACAACGGCGATCTCCAAGCGACCGGACCGGCTGAAACTCTGATCAGCGACCTGCCCGCCGGAGGTAACCACTGGACGCGCGATCTGGTGTTCTCCAAAGACGGCCAGCGCCTGTTCGTGGCGGTTGGTTCGAACTCCAACATCGACGATCCGGATACACACGAGTCGGAATTTCATCGCGCCAATATTCTGGAATATACGCCTGAAGGAAAATTCGTCGGCGTCTATGCGTCGGGAATTCGCAATCCGGTGGGACTCGGCGTGAATCCGGCCACCGGCGAGTTGTGGTGTTCGGTGAACGAGCGCGATGCGCTAGGCGACAACCTGGTTCCCGATTACATCACGCACGTCCAGCAGGGTGGTTTCTATGGCTGGCCGTTTTACTATATCGGTGGGCATCCGGATCCTCGGCTGAATGGCAAGCATCCGGAGCTGAAAGACAAAGTCATCGTGCCGGATGTGCTGTTGCAGCCGCACAACGCATCTCTCGGCCTCACGTTCTACGAAGCCGAGCAGTTCCCCAAGGAATATCGCGGCGATCTTTTTGCCAGCGAGCATGGATCCTGGAATCGCGCGGTGCGGTCCGGCTACGAAGTAGTGCGCGTGCCGCTGGAGAACGGCCACGCGAGTGGCATTTACGAAGACTTTCTGACTGGGTTTGTTACGCCCGACGGACAAGCCTGGGGACGTCCGGTGGGTGTGGCGGCCGGCAAGGATGGCGCGCTGTATGTCACCGACGACGGCTCGCGGTCTGTGTGGCGGGTCAGCTATACCGGCAAGTAAAGCCGCCGACGCGGGCGGCCGCTGCGCATGAACAGCCTGCACGAATTACAGCTCGTCAATACGCTAGGCCATTGCGCCGGCGCCATTATTTTCGGAATTTTCCTGTACTTGCTGCTGCGTGACCGGGCCGGTACGCGTTTGCGCGGCAGTTGGCTTTCCGTCACCGCCGCCAGCCTGGCTTTTCTTTGGAACGTTGGGTCGCTGGCAGTTTTGATTACGCCTTCGGATCGTCCCGACGAGACCAGCCTGATCGTGTTTTTCAGCTTTTCGGTGCTTAGTCTTTTGCCGGCGGTGCTGTTGCATCTTTCATTGACCGATGGTTTCGATCCGGTAGTGGCGGCGGGCTACGGGACCAGTGCGGTCGCCATCGGCATGCATCTGTGGGAATTGCTGCATCCCGGCGTGGGGTACCAGCGGCGGGCGCTGTTACTGATTACGGCTGGCTTTTCGGTGTTAACGGCGGTCGCGGTCGTGAAGGTCGCGCTCCAGGCCACCCCGCAACGGCGCGCCAAAGCGTCTCGGATCATCGGAGCCATGTGCTCGGCTCTGTTTGCCATTTCTTTCGTGCATTTCGGATCCGGGCATCCATCGGAAGTCTGGTCGAAGGAACTGGTGTTCCACCACGCCGGGATTCCGCTGGCTCTGTTCGTGCTGCTGCAGGACTACCGATTCGTACTGTTGGACGCTTTTGTGCGGTTCCTGGCGAACGCGCTGCTGGCGGGACTCGCGGTATTTCTCGCGGTCCGTCTAGCGCTCGGTTGGGTCAGCGTGGGTCCGCGGCTATCCGGCAATCCGCTTTACGAAGCGCTCTTACTAGTGGGTTTTTGCTTGCTGCTGATCGCCTTCGCGCTGCTACGTTCGGTGGCGCAGCGCTGGCTCACGAAGGTTGTATTTCGCCGGGCGGACCTGGAGCGCAGGATTCGCGATATACAATCGCGCGCGCCGCTGTTTCGCGAAGAGCCTGAGTTTCTGGAGTGGTCTACCCGAGAGCTGGCGGAATTCATGAGCGCCGAGCGCGTCGCGGAGGTTCCACGCGAGCGGCTGGAGTTGGTGCTGGAAGGCCGGGATCCGCTGTATCCGGCGCCCGCGTCGGACGTTCCCAGGCTGCGCCATCTGACCGAATACGAATGGGTGGAAGCCATCGTCCCGTTGCGCCTGGCGCATTCCAATGTGCGCTACGTTTTGCTGGGGCGGCGCCGCGGCGGCCGCCGGTACTTGAGCGAGGATCTGGCGTCCATCGGCCGCCTGGCTGCCGCGATCGTCGAACAAGTGGAACGCTTCCGCGACACCGAGATGCGGCGGCTGGTCTCGCAAGCGGAATTGCGCGCGCTGCAATCGCAAATCAATCCGCATTTTCTTTTTAACGCGCTGAACACGCTGTATGGCGTGATCCCGCGCGATGCTCCCCAAGCGCGCCAGACGGTGCTCAACCTGGCGGACATTTTCCGCTATTTTCTGCAGTCCGAGAAAACATTTATTCCGCTGTCCGAGGAGTTGGAGATCGTGAAGGCCTATCTGGATATCGAGCGCTTACGGCTGGGGCCGCGCCTGGAGACTCGCATCGCGATCGATGAATCCGCACTGGCCGTGCCGATCCCCATTCTCTCGATTCAACCGCTGGTGGAAAACGCGGTGAAGCACGGCTTGGCAGCCAAGGCCACTCCGGGGGTTCTGCATTTGACCGCGGCGGCGGCTGGAAACCAGGTGATCATCACGGTGCGCGACACCGGGCCGGGCATGAACGCCGGAGGGAACGGATCGAGTGTAAACGGCTCGGGCGTAGGACTGGCAAATGTCAGACGCCGGCTGCAGCTGTGCTTTGGCCCCGAGGCGGACCTGGCTATTCAATCCTCACCGGAAGGCACGCAAGTGAAGTTCGCAGTCCCGCTGGCTCGCGCGGCGGCCAGCGCCTGACGCTTGATAAATCGCGGCTTAGGCCGGTCTGTTAATTATAGTTTACTATCGATAGGAATACATAGTAAACTGAGCGGGTGACGATCCGCACGAGCTATTTGCTGGCGAGCTTAGTGGCCTGCATCGGTTCTCCTAATCGCGTTGCCGCCCAAGGCGAGACCACTAGCGCCATCGCGGGAACCGTGACCGATCCTACTGGAGCCGCGATCGAGAAGGCGGCCGTGACAATCAGCAGCACGGAAACCGGCTCCCGGCGCAGCACGCTCACCGATGCCAGCGGTCATTTCAACTTTCCGCAGTTGAAACCCGGGCCGTACAGCGTCAGGGCCGAAGCGACGGGCTTCGAGCCCCAGGTCCGGCAGGCGGTCTTGGCGGCGCTGGGTCAAACGCAGGCTGTGACCTTCGCGCTGAAACTCGCGTCTGCCAGAACCGAGGTGGTGGTGAGCGGCGATGTGCAGCTCGTCAACCCGGAAAATGCCAACACCGCTACCTCCCTGAACGCATCGGCGCTGGAGAACCTGCCGAATCCGGGCGGTGACATGACTTACCCGCTGCAGTTCGCGCCAGGTGCGTTGATGAATACAGCCGGAAGCGGCAACGATTTTGTCGGAGGCACGAACGGTTACGGCAACGTCCAGTTCAACGGACTGCCGTCGCTGGCGAACGGCTATATCGTGGATGGTCTTGAAACCAACGATCCCCTGACGAATCTGAACAGCGGCCTCTCGACCAACTTGGTATTAGGCTTGAACTCGATCTCGGAGGTCACAGTGAACACGTTGTCCTATCGGGTGGATCAAGGCCGGTATGGAGCTTCGCAAGTCGACTACGTGACGAAATCGGGGACCAATCGGATGCACGGTAATCTCTACGAGCTCTGGAACGGATCGAGGTTCAACGCAGCGGATTTTTTCACCAATGCCACGCCCGGCGGCCGCAAGCCGCGCTCCAACGTGAACCACTTCGGAGGGAGCCTGGGCGGCCCGATCGTACGCGACAAGCTGTTTTTCTTCTTCGACAGCGAATGGGTACGGATTGCGCTGCCAATCGTGTCGGCCACCACCGTTCCATCGGCCGCTTTTGAGCAATACGTTTTCAAGCAACTTCCGCTGGGCGGAAAGGACGCCGTGACCGGCTCGGTTTACCCGGCGGCGCCTCAGATGGTTCCCTTCTACCAGAAGTTGTTCGGTTTGTATCAAAACACCGCCGGAACTCCGCTGTCGGTTTTGGGCTGCCCGTTCAACAGTGACGGCAGCGCGGCGGCCGGTGCGCCGCCTAACGGCAACGGTTGCGCCAATCGCCAGAGCGTCTCGCATTCGAGCGACGATCGCGAGCAGGTCCAGACCGGCCGGATCGACTACAACATCGATGAGAAGAACACCGCATGGTTTCGATTTCAGGCCGACACCGGCTTGCAGGCGGCTTACACGGACCCGATCAACCCTCTGTTTGACGCGCTCTCGCCCCAGCCGCTTTATTCCTTTGCGGCCGGCTACACGCATATCTTTTCCGCGAAGGTGGTGAACTACTTCAATCCGGCGTTCTCGTGGTACGAGAGCCTGTTCGGGCCGTCGGATTTTCAGAAGACGCTGGCGGCGTTTCCGATCGTGCTCGAGGGCAGCGGAGCGAACGCGCCGTTTACAACCCTGGGAGGATTGGACAACACCTGGGTGCAGGGGCGTCGCGCCAGCCGATTCTTTATCAACGACAATCTGGTTTGGAGCAGCGGCTCGCACGAGCTGCGCTTTGGCACCAACACGCGCATTTTGCGGCTGAATGATTACGACTTCGGCGAAGGCGTGGTGCCACTGGTCACTTACACGACGCTCGCGCAGTTCATCCATGGTGTGGCATCCACCGCGTCGAAGACGTTTCCGCTGGCGAATTCACAGCCCTACAATTTTCTGAATCTGGATCTCTACGCGCAAGACACCTGGAGGGTCACTTCCAAATTGACCTGGACTCTTGGTTTGCGCGTGACGGATAATTCCGATCCGTTGAACCCACACGATGCGGTGGCGCGGCTGGCAGGTTCTTTTGGCTCGATCCTACACGATCCGAACCAGCCGCTGAACGCCGCGTTGCGCACGGGTCTGGGAAACATCTTCGATTCCACGCCGCTCGCGATCCTGCAGCCTCGGACGGCGCTGGCCTGGCAGATCGCGCCGAAAACGGTTTTGCGGACTGGGTTCGGTCTTTTTAGCGACCTGCTGCCGGGAAGCATCGTCGATCTCGTGGGCGTCAATCCGCCCTACTCGGAGACTTTTCAAGGCGGCCTGCTGGGTACCGTGGGAGGAACCGCCATTGCTCCCGGGGTTCCTGGCAGCGCGATCGACGCGACGGTCACCGCGAATCAGGTTTTCCGATCCGGCTTCGCGCAGGGACAACTGTCGTGCGCCGCATCGTCGTCGAACCCGAGCAGTTGTCTCCAGCCTGTGGCAATTACCGCGGTGCCGGACGGGAAATTACGCGCGCCCTATTTCATGGAATGGAGTTTCGGCCTGGAGCAGCAGATCGGCAATACGATCAATCTGCGCGCCCAGTACGTCGGCACGCGCGCGGTGAACCAGCCGTACACTACACAGGTGAACGGTTACCAAACCGCGTGCCAGGGCTGCTTTGCGCCCTTTCCTTATGGCGCGCCGGCGGATGCGAGATTCGGCGCCGTCACCGAACTCAACACGGGCGCCAATAGTCACTACAACGGACTTCAAACCACCGCCGAGAAGCGCCTCGGGCACGGTCTGCAGCTCCAAGCGAACTACACTTGGAGCCACTGCATCGACACCGTTTCAAACGGTGGGTTCCTGCCATTCGCCGCGGGAGGAATTTTGTCGCCGATCCCTGGCGATCTCGAGCGTGATCGCGGCCCGTGCGACTACGATGTACGCCACAACGTTACCGCCAGCTATGCTTACCGACTCCCGATCAAGCTACGTGGCCGCCCGGGTGTCGCTCTGAACGGATGGCAGGTGTCCGGGTCCTTTTTCTGGCGCAGTGGACTGCCGTTTTCGGTCCTGAGCACGCCTTATTCGGCCAATGGAAACGGCATTGTCAACGGCAGCGGCCCGCAATTCGCCAGTGTCGTACCTGGCGTGCCATTGTACGAACACAATCCGATCCCCGGGGTCACGCAGCCGGGCACGCTGCAATGGCTGAATCCTGACGCCTTCGTCTCAACCGTGGATCCGAGCACGGGCGCCTGCATAGGCGGCGACAATCCAGCGACCTGCCAGTTCGGAAATCTTGGCCGCAACGCGCTCCGCGGCCCGGACTTTACCTGGAGCGACCTGTATCTCACGAAATGGTTCGCGCTAGGGGAGCGCTTGAAACTGCGCATCGAGGGCCAGTTTTTCAACTTGTTCAATCACCCCAATTTCGGCCTGCCAGTATTGGCTTATGCCGGAGTGCCGGGCAGACCCTCAACGCAGACGGGTTTCGGCTCACTGACGTACACCACTTCACCGCCCACAGGACTGCTGGGAGTTGGATTGGGAGGCGACAGTTCCCCGCGCATGATTGCGTTCCAGGCCCGGCTTGAATTCTGAGTCTTCCGTACCCGTATCATAAGGAATAGGCCGCCCGTGATTTGTTCAGCCGTTCTGTTATGAAGACTCTCATCGTCGATGACGAACCCATCGCGCGCCGCGTGCTGCGCGAGGAGCTGGAGCTTCTTCCCGACGTCGCGGTGGTGGGCGAGGCCGCGGATGGACACGAAGCGCTCCAGCAGATCGCCAAACTGAAACCCGATCTGGTGTTCCTCGATCTGCAGATGCCGGTTATCGGCGGCTTTGAAGTGGTGCGGCGTCTGGAAGGCCGTTCGCTGCCGGTGGTGGTGATCGTCACCGCCTTCGACCAGCACGCGATCCAGGCTTTCGAGGCCGGCGCCATCGACTATTTGCTCAAGCCGATCCGGCGCGAGCGGCTGGAAAAAGCGGTAGAGCGCGCCCGCAAGCTGCGCAGCCGGCCCAGAGCCGTGGCCGAGAACATCGCCCGGATTGCGTCCGCGCCCGACGAGGGGCAAGCCTCGCTCGGCCGGCGCATCGTGGGCAAGAGCGGCGCCGAATATTTTCTCCTGGACCCCAAGGATGTGCTGGCGTTTCAGGCCGAAGGCGAACTGGTATGGATCGTCACCGCCAAACACCGCTTTCTGGCTGCGCAATCACTGCGCACGGTGGAAGCGCGGCTGGAAAAATCGCAATTCCAGCGCGTGCACCGGAACGCGATCGTCAACGTGAATCATGTGCGCAAGATGAGCCCCATGACCAGCCAGCGCTGGCTGCTGACCCTGACCAACCAGCAGGAGCTCATCGTCAGCAAGCGGCAGGCCCACAATATTCGCAGCATTTTGCAGTGGTAAGCTAACGCCGCTCTTCCTCCCGCGCGCGAAAGGATGTAGCATAATCTGGAAGACCCGACTAGGAGGGAAATATGGATCGTCGTTCAGCGCCCAGGCGCTGGTTGCAAATCACGTTTGCTGTTTCGGTGTGCGCGTGGCTCGGCGCGGTGAAGGCGAGCGATTTGAATCCCGCGGCCATCAACATCAAGTTGCCGGACCAGATCAAATGGACCGGCAATCCCCAGGTTTCAGAGCAGGCTATTTTGTACGGCGATCCCAGCAAGCCGGGGCTGTACATCGTGCTGACCAAGTGGCACGCGCATCACATGAGCCATCCGCATTTTCATCCCAACGACCGATTCATCACGGTCCTGTCCGGCACCTGGTGGGTGGGAACCGGGACCAAGTACGATCCCGACAGCACGGTGGCCATCCCGGCCGGCAGCTTCGTGACGCATTACGGCAAGCAGATCCACTACGACGGCGCGAAAGACGGCGACGCGCTGCTGGAGATTCTGGGAGAAGGTCCAGCCACGTCGACGCCCGCGGAAGTTAAGTAGGGCGATCCCGCTCGCCATCCTGGACGCCCCGGCTGCGGCGAAACTCTGCTCGCCCGCCATCTTTCGCTGGTTTAGAGAAGCTTTCCGGATTATTCTGGCGCATGGCAGACTGAAGATAGGTCTGCCCGCAGCCGGGAGTGTGAGGCGTGCAGCCAGTTGAAGCCAGTACGACGGCGGAAACATCCCCGCATCAAATCACGGCGGACTCCCAGCACTCAGAATCCGGACATTCGTTTGAATGGATCGACTACGCGCGCGTGGCCCTGGTCGCGGTGGCAGCGCTGATCGCCTGGACCGGCGCCGGCTTCAAATTCCGGGGATTCGATCTGGTGGCGATGGGCGCGGCGCTGGTTGGCGGCTTCCCGGTTTGGGAAGAAGCCATCTCCAATCTTTTGGCGTGCCGCATGACGATGGAGCTTTCCATGTCCATCGCCTTGGTGGCCGCGTTCGCGATCCGCGAAGCCTTCACCGGCCTGATCATTCTGTTGTTCGTGCTGGTGGCGGAGATGCTGGAGGAAATGACCGTCGACCGCGGCCGGCGCGCCATCCAGACCCTGCTCCAACTGCTGCCCAAGCGCGCCACTGTCCGGCAGGCCGGCGGCCTGGTGGAACTATCCATCCAGCAAATCGAACCCGGAGACATCGTCGTCGTTAAGCCGGGCGAAGAAATCGCCGTGGATGGAACCGTGACGCACGGTCAATCCTTCGTCGACCAGGCCAGCATCACCGGCGAATCCACTCCAGCCGAAAAAATCATGGGCGGAACCGTGTTCGCCGGGACCACCAATCTTTCCGGCTGGCTCGATATCAGCGCTACCAAGATCGGGCGCGACACGGTGTTTGGCAAGATCGTGGAAGCCGTGGAGCAGGCGGAACGGTCCCGCGCGCCGGTGCAAAAAACCGCCGATAGGCTGGCCGGATACCTGGTGTATTTCGCGCTGGCCGCGGCAGTGGTGACGTTCCTGATCACCCACAACATCCGTTCCACCATTTCGGTGATCATCGTGGCCGGCGCTTGCGGTATCGCCGCTGGAACGCCGCTGGCGATTCTGGGCGCCATCGGACGGGCGGCACGGCGCGGCTCCATCATCAAGGGCGGTTTGTACCTGGAGACGCTGAGCCAAGTGGACACGGTGGTCCTTGATAAGACCGGCACGCTGACATTCGGCGACCCGGAAGTGGAGGAAATTTACCCGGCACCCGGGATTGGCGAGGAGGAAGTGATCGAGGCTGCCGCTATCGCCGAGCGCCCATCCGAGCACCCCTTGGCGAAGGCGATTTTGAAAGAGGCCGCGCGCCGCTCGCTGCCGATAGTTGAGCCGGAGCATTTCGAGTACTCGCCCGGTAAAGGGATTTTCAGTTCGTCACCGCGCGGGATGATCGCGGTGGGTAGCCGAACCTTATTGCTCGAAAAAGGCGTGCCTGGGGCCCAACTGGCTCGATTGGGAGACAACATCGGAACCATCCTGGTGGCGCGCAATGGGCGCTTGCTCGGCTCGATCCGCACCGAGGATCAACTCCGGCCGGAAGCCGCCTCGGCGGTGCGCGAGATGCGGAAGATGAAATTGCGAGTAGAGCTTGTGACCGGTGACTCCATCGGACCGGCCAATGCCGTCGCGGCGAAATTAGGTGTGGACAACGTGGTGGCTGAGCTGCTCCCGCATCAGAAGCTGGAGCGCATCGCGGTGCTGCGCGGAGCCGGCCAGGTGATCGCGATGGTGGGCGATGGCGTCAACGATGCGCCCGCCCTGGCCAAAGCCAACGTGGGTGTCGCCATGGGATCGGGAACCGACGTTGCACGGCAGAGCGCCAACGTGCTGCTGCTCGGAAACAACTTAATGGATTTTGTCGAGACCTTGCGAATCGCTCGGCGATGCCGCCGCGTCATCATGACCAATTTCTACGGCACGCTGGCGGTGGATACGGTGGGCATGGGCTTAGCTGCGGTGGGGATGCTCAACCCGCTGCTGGCCGCTTTTATCCATGTGGCTTCGGAGATGACGTTCATTCTGAATTCGGCGCGGTTGATTCCTGCCTTGTCGCGCCAGCCTGGCGGGAGGACGAGCACGGCATAAGGGCCGGAACGCTCGGCCAGCCCGCTCGCGGCCGGTAACGGTCCACTGGCCGACGGGCGGAATCCGCTCGTGATTTTTCGCTCCCCGTTTTTCGCTAACCGGGTAAACGATGAAGGATGGCCCGGGTCCTCAAGACCTTAATCGCCGACGATGAGGAAATCGGCCGCAAGGTCCTGCGGGAAGAAATCGAGCTTTTGCCGGAGTTGACCATTGTCGGCGAGGCCGCCAACGGCGCCGAAGCGTTGCGGCAGATCCGTGAACTTCAGCCCGATCTGGTGTTCCTGGACATTCAGATGCCGCTCATGGGCGGGTTGGAAGTGGTGCGGAACCTGAACGGCTCGCATCTCCCGGTAATCGTAATCGTAACCGCTTATCAGGAACACGCCATCGATGCGTTCGAGTCGGGAGCCGTTGACTACCTGTTGAAGCCGGTAAGCTCCGCGCGGCTCAAGAGGGCCGTGGAACGAGCGTGTAAACTGGCCAACAAGCCCCTGGATGTGGCCGAAAATCTGGCCAAGATCGCCTCGACGCCGGAGAGCGGCCGATCGTCTACGCCCCGCAAACTGGTAGGACGTACGGGGCGCGACTACTTCCTGCTCGACATCGATGAAGTGCTGGCCGTGCAGGTGGAGCGCGAACTGGTTTGGCTGGTGACTGCCGAGCGGCGCTTCCTCTCCAGCCAACCCTTACGCACCCTGGAAGCAGCTCTTCGCAATTCCCCCTTTCAGCGCGTGCATCGAAACGCATTGGTCAACGTGAATCACGTGCGCAAAATCAGCCCGGTTACCAGCCGGCGCTGGATTCTCACGCTGAGCAACGACACGCAATTGGTGGTCAGCAAGCGCCAGGTCCACAACATACGGCAACTCTTGACCCAGTGATTGCCGTGGCCGCTGGCGGCTGTCTCTGGCCCGCTCGCGTCATTGACTCGGCCATCGATCAAATACTATTAGGCCTAAGCTCTTACCCCACCGCACAATCGGAGGATGATGAAACTCGCTTCAGTCGAGCGGTTAGGTCTTGCCTTGTTGTTCGCTTCGAGCGTGTTGTGTTACGCCCAGTCCAGCGGAACGATTCACGGAACCGTTCTCGATCCGTCGGGCGCGGTGATTGCCGGAGCCACGGTCGAAATCCAGAACCCGGTGTCGCACTACAGCCAAAGCGTCAAAACGGATACGCAGGGAAACTTCAATTTCGCCAATGTTCCATTCAATCCCTACCATCTCACCGCTTCGGCGTCCGGTTTCCAGTCCGCGGTGCAAGACGTGGACGTGAGGTCCGCGATCCCACTCGAAGTAAAGGTCAACCTGCCGGTCGGCGCGGCCTCGACTTCGATCACCGTCGAAGCGGCCCAGGACCTGATTGAGAACGACCCGGTAACCCACACTGATGTGGATCGGAGCCTGTTCGACAAGCTGCCGCTCGAGAGCCAGTCCTCTTCACTGAGCTCACTGGTAACCCTGGCTTCTCCCGGCGTTGCGGCGGACTCCAACGGGCTCTTTCACGGGCTTGGAGACCATGCCTCAAACTCATTTTCCGTCGACGGGCAGCCGATTACCGATCAGCAAAGCAAGGTTTTCTCCAATCAGCTCCCGTCCGATGCCGTCCAGTCCATGGAAGTGATTGAGGGCGCGCCTCCGGCCGAGTACGGCGACAAGACGAGTCTCGTTATTGTAGTTACCACGCGCTCGGGTTTAGGACAGAAGCAGGCGCACGGCGAGATCACGACATCGTACGGCACCTTCGGTACCTCCAGCGGCGGCGCCAATCTCGGGTACGGCAACGACAAATGGGGCAATTTTATATCGGTGAACGGATTGAATACGGGCCGCTTCCTGGACGCGCCTGAATTTCAGGTCTTTCACGATCACGGAAACGAGGAGAACATCTTTGATCGCTTCGACTGGAAGCCTTCCGACTCCGACACAATCAGTCTGAATTTCCAGTTCACGCGGTCCTGGTTCCAGACACCGAACAATTACGATGCTCAGACCGCGGATGCATGGTCGGGACTGGTGGCCGACAACGGCGGCCTGGGCCCCTACGGTGAAGTGGTTGGTCCTACCGATCAGCGATCCAAAATCCGAACGTATAACTTCGCGCCGACGTGGACGCACTTGATCAATCCCAACACGGTTTTTACCCTGGGAGCATTCGCGCGGCAGGATCAGTATAACTACTACCCGAGCGGCGATCCGTTCGCCGACCTGATCCCCGCCCTCCAACTTCAGACCGTCGGCCAGAACCGCAGACTGACCAATTTGGGTGGCCGTGCTGAATTGTCGTACCTGAAAGGCATTCACAATCTCAAGGTCGGTCTTAACTACATGGACACCATTCTCACGGAGAAAGACGCCTTTGGGATCGTCGACCCTACCTTCGACCCCGTCTGTTTGAACGCCGACGGCAGTCCCTTTACCGGCGCGAATCCGACCGATCCCAACAACTGTACCGGGTCGCTACAACCCAATCCCGGCTACGACCCTCTGCTGGCCTGCATCGACTTGACCAGAACCGGGACGTTGCCAGGCTCGAATGGCTGCCCCACTTCGAAGGCCAGTCCTTATACGTTTCTAGGCCGCGCCAATGTCCGGGAACTCGCGTTTTATGTGCAGGACACGATCACGAAGAACAACTGGACATTTAACCTGGGCGTGCGCTTCGATTACTACAATGGCATCACCCAAGCGAAGCAGGGAGAGCCGCGTCTCGGGATCGCCTACAACATCAAGCGAACCGGAACGGTGATTCGAACCTCGTACGCTCGCACGTTTGAGACGCCCTTCAACGAAAACCTGGTTCTTGCGAGTGTGGGTTGCAACGACGCTGTAGTGAACGATCTGATGGCCACTTTGCAGGGCTATCCTTGCCTGACGGCGCCTCTAAAGCCAGGCTTTAGAAACGAGTTCCACCTCGGTCTGGAGCAGGCCTTCGGACGATTCTTGGTCATCGACGCCGAGTACATTTGGAAGTACACGCATCGGGCGTACGATTTTAGCGTCTTAGGAAACACCCCCATCACGTTTCCGGTCGAATGGGCCAGTTCCAAGATTCCCGGCTACGCCATCCGCGCGAGCATGCCAAACTACCACGGTCTGACTGCTTTCGCCGTGATGTCCAGCGTGGCTGCGCGCTTCTTTACGCCGCAGGTTAGCGGCATCGGCGTCACGCCGACTACCTCCGGAGTTGGTAGCGTGTTCCGCATCGACCACGACGAGCTTTTCAACTCCACTGTTCATCTTCAGTACCAGCCCAAAACGAACTGGCCTTGGATGAGCTTCAACTGGCGCTACGACAGCGGCTTGGTGGCGGGCGCGGTGCCCTGCGCGGGCGGCAACTGCGCCAATGGTCCCAACGGCGACGATACCACTGTCGATGTTTCCGCATTGACTCCCAATCAGCAGTTCGAAGCCGGACTGTTTTGCGGCGGCACTTTTGCCACTCCCACCATGCCAATCAGCCCGACTGGCCTCTGCCCGGCTTCGCAATACGGCTCCAAGCTGCTGAAAATCCCCGCCCCAGGTACCGAAGACGACGACCACAACCCGCCCCGCGTCCAGCAGCGCCATCTTTTCGATATCGCCTTCGGAGACGACAACCTGTTCCACGGCGACCGCTACAGGTGGAGCGCTCGGTTGTCGGTCATCAACCTGACCAATAATTACGCGCTGTACAATTTCCTATCGACCTTCAGCGGCACGCATTATGTGACGCCGCGCACTGTTACGGGAACGATCGGTTTCCATTTCTGATTCACCGCGGCGGCGATTCTGCGCGCACGGAGTTGCGGCGACACCGAGAGGAGGCGGTTGGTTATATAATGTCTCGGTACCGAAAGCCAAACTGGAAATTCAGATGCTTCGGAGGCCGCGCCGAGAACAGTCCGTAGATTCCGAGTGTGACATCGTCTACTCGAAATTCATGCGCTTCACCGAACGTCTTCCTCCACCTCTGGCGAAGAGGGCGCGAGATCGCCGCACCTATCTAGGTAAGAGTGCACCCAGATCCTCGGTAGGGATACGTCATTGTGTTTATCCCGTCGCCAGAATCCCCTTCTTGCTCCGCGGCACATTTCCGGTGAAGCTCAACCAGCTTCGCACTCTCGCTTACGCCCTGACGGTAGGCGGCCTGTACGCCATGGCGGAAGACAAGCTGATTGATGCGGAAGTAGACCTGACCCCGAGCCACAGCTTGTTGGTGCCCACGTTATATGGCGAGTTTATAAGGAAGCTTCATACGCTTTTTCCCCCAGCTTCTAGATTTTGGTCATATCATGATCGATACTTCAGCGAATACCAAATGGCGGAAATCGAGGCCATTCGCGGAATCAGCCGCACTGCGTTGAGCGAATACTGTCATATCGCCCAGACCAAATCGGCCCCCGTGAAGCTGGCGCTTTGCGGAATGGCGATTTTATCCGGGCGCAATCATGATGTTAAGAAGCTGATTAAGAGCTTTGACTGCTGTATCATCGGATGCCAATTCTACGACGATGTAGCCGATTGGAGGGAGGACTACTTGGCCCGCAGACGATCGTTGGTCGGAGCCAGGATTCGCAACTTGATGAAGTCTGTTGGTGGCGGTCCCCTACGCCGGCGTTTGCCGGAGATCGAAAAGGTGGTTCATTCATCGGATATTATCGAATCGATGTTGGAGGAAAGTGGTCGTTGGCTCGCCAGGGCGGAGGAATCTGTCAAAGGCGTCGAATGCCAGGAGTGGACTCGATTCCTGCATTCGCTCGCCGGTCGAATCAGCGATACAGTCCGGAATGTGGTGAGTCTCAAGGTCAACATGTTGTTCAATAATTCCACGGCACACAAGGAGAATTATCATGGCGTCTAAGAAAACACCGGCGAAGAAGCCTGTCCGGACCAAGCAAGTCAGGAATCCAATTCAGGATCTGATCACTGAGGCAATTATGAATCCGGCAGTTCGGTCAGCGCTGTACCGGAATCCTCGAGCCGTCGCGAAACGGTTTGGCTTGAAGAACGAGGAAGGCAAAGCCATGCAAACTCTCAAAAAGTCCCTCCTTTCCACTCTTAGCCGGAAACAGACCACGCAACTGGAGATGATGATTCGAAATGGCAATGGCGGCGACGGCGGGGGTGGTGGCGGACTGTGGGGGATTTGCCCTCCCTCCCTCAAATGTCCGCCTACTCCCGGGTCGCCGGCGTAGACACTGCCATGCGATTGCAATCGGACGAGCTCTCTGAGAATGTCCGGTCCGCTAAAGGCACGCCTGTAAGCAAGAGAAATGCTTCACGGGCGGCCAGAGCACGAAGGCATTCCGCCGGGATTCGCGGCTCGCAGGCGCTCAACGGACTTCGCTTTCTGTGGCTTGAAATTACTCCGGGATGTAATTTGCACTGCCAGCATTGCTATACCGAGTCGTCCCCGCTCCTGAAGGACCCCAAGATCGTCGATTGGGAGAAGGTGTTACGCGATGCCTACCGCGCCGGTTGCAGACAAGTTCAATTCATCGGAGGTGAACCGACTTGTAACAAGCAGCTTGCGCAGTACGTATCGACGGCGCACAAACTGGGATACACATTCATCGAGGTGTATACGAATCTTACACTTCTTTCCGAGAGGCTCGCGGATCAGTTCCGGCGATATCGAGTAAACCTCGCTACGTCGTTCTACAGTTCGCTTAAAGAGACGCATGAAGAGGTTACTGGTGTTGAGGGCAGCTTCGAGAGAACGGTGGCGGGAATTCAATATGCCCTGCGCAAGAAAATTCCTTTACGCGTTGGGCTTGTCTCCATGAAGACCAATGAGCATGACGTCGCCGAAGCCGTGAAGTTCCTGGTCGGACTCGGTGTCGACAAGGGCAAAATTGAGATTGACCACACCAGGCCAGTCGGCAGAGGCTCCGGCATTGTCAAACTTCAAAGCTTAGAGGAAACGTTGTGCGGGCAGTGCTGGCAAGGTAAGCTGGCTGTTTCCTGGGATGGCTCATGTTATCCATGCGTTTTCGCACGACGCGTTATGGTCGGCAACCTTTCGAAGAGCAGCGTCGGCGAGATTGTGCGTTCAGAAAAGTTGAAAACGTTTCGAAGGCGGATTTTCGAGCATTCGCGGAAACGGATGTACGCGTCCGGGCAGGAGTTTCTGAATCGATTCCTTACGCTTCTATCGGAGACCAATTGAAAGCGGACGGTGGCGCAAGGAAGCTTTCCCCGGCGTTCGCCAGGCTGTTGCCGCGCTTGGCCGCTCACCATTGTGTAACAATTACTCCGCTAAACTGAACTAGGGCGTCTCTCGAAACCCGCTTAGATGCATGGCCGTGTTTGCGCTTTTTTCCTCTTGCTACCCTGCGCTGGCTTTGGGCAGCTTGACCGTTCGTCGCTCAACGGTACAGTAACCGATCCGAACGGTGCGCGCGTTCCCGGAACTCAAGTTACGGCGATCCACTCCGCGACGGGTCTGGCGCGGAAAACCGAGAGCTCGTCCCAAGGCGACTACGCCTTCGATGGCCTGGCGATCGGACTCTACACCATTGTCTTCAGCAAGCCTGGATTCACGGAGCTGCGTGTAAAGCAGGTGGATCAGATCGTCGGAACCCCCAGCAGACTACTGTGATCCAGCCGTTAGTGCGTTTGGATCCAGCAGCGCCATCTTTTCGATATCGCCTTCGGAGACGACAACCTTTTCCACGGCGATCGCTACAGGTGGAGCGCTCGGGTGTCGATCATCAACCTGACCAATAATTACGCGCTGTACAATTTTCTGCCGACCTTCAGCGGCACGCACTATGTGACGCCGCGCACCGTTACCGGAACGATCGGTTTCCACGTCTGAGTATCTCGCGAGTGACGCTAAGCGCGTGTTCCCGCACCCCTTTGGTGCGCAATGTCCCTCAGCGCCGAAGGAAGACAGGGTACTGACGTGTAACGTCTCCGTTCATGGAGACAATGTACCCGTATAGCGAATGGTCTCGGGAATGCCAAGCGGACGGGCGGAGGACTTTTCAATGAATCCGGAACATCCAATTCACGAGACCCATGCGCACTCGCACGGGCAGGGCTGCGGCCATCAGGCAATAAAACATGACGGCCATACCGACTATCTTCACGATGGCCACCTTCACCATCCCCACGGGAAGCACGTAGACGAGCACGCCTTCGATGTAAATTTTACCAATCCCGCGCAGTGCACTCCGCAACACGATTGTGGGGGCCATGACCGCTCTCACAAGCACGGCGTTGGCTGCGGGCACCAGGTTGTTCCGCATGGCGACCACGTCGACTACCTCGTCAATGGCCACCTGCACCACCCGGATGGCAACCACTGCGACAACCATGGTTCGGTTGAGCTTGTAACGGAGCGGAGCTAGGGTCGAATCTGTTCATCGGCTTCTTGCCGGCGGTTTCGCTCTCTGAAACCCCGATTTGCGCGTTGGTCGGCAGCGATCCTGTTCAACCGGGGTCTGTTCACGGACCGATCAGTTCACTATTTGGTCCGGATCGCCCACAAAGTATCCCGTCTGTCAAGTAAACATAGGAAATCCGAAAACTAAGGTGTAGAATCAGCTGCTATGCAGCGGCAGAGCGTGGGTTATCCCTTGTCTTTAAGGAATGTTGGGCGAGGGCGCCTCGAAGCTCATGCGATCTGCCACCCGCCGGGAGGCTCCCCTGCATAGTTTCTGGACTTCGGCTGTGTTGATGCTCTCCACGACTGCGCCTGCGGCGGTCAGCAAACGCCGGCGAATTGCACTCGCGCTAAAGATTCCCATCGCGCCAGAACACCGTCCATCCTCTCCACCGGACGAATCTGACAGGAACCCGTACCGCGGAGTGGTGGTGGTCCTTTTATGTTGCGCATTGGCCGGCATGGTGGCGGCGTTTTATGGTGGCCGAACGCTCGGTATTGCGGTGCTGTTCGATGTCGCGCTGACCCAGTTGCTCGCTAGCGGCATTCTTGCCGGCGTTGCCATTGCGATGACGAAGCGCGCGAAGAAGCCCGTAGTCGACGAAGAAACCGCGGTCACTGAGCCTGCCGGGAAAATCGACTCGGCTGAGCCCGAGCTCGCGCTTCCGGATCTCGACGGTAAGCCGCGAGGGGCTGCCTCCAACGTAACAGCCCGTCTCAATGTAGTGAGGACCATATTGGCGACCATGGGCGGCTGGATCGCCCAGCGGGTCCGCCAGCTGGGCCTGTTGCGGCTGATGAGAATCGGCACCGCTGCCGCGGCTGTGATTGGCATCGTTTACGTTCTGCGGCTGGACCTGCCTACGTTCCTCCTCTCCCGCATGACAGCCGCGATAGCCGCCGGAGCTTGCCTCGTGGCGGCAGGTCTCGCTGCAACCGCAGCCTACTATCTGGCCGGCATCGAGCCTGCCCGAGTCCCCGAGGCGCCCGGGCTTCATCGCGGGGCGCGCGTGATGGCGTGGCTCTTCGTAATAGCTGCGATTGCCGTTGCTTTGGCGTGGGCAGGGCAGCAGACGGCGCTGCGCATGGTCCACTTTCTGATTCTGGCGATCAACGCCTTCGTTTGTTGGGGCCTCTTCACGATCCGTCCTTCTTCCGACGAGGCCCCGGAAGCATTCCCGCTCGACCTCGGCGTCTTAGCGACCCTCGGGAACCGCACCAATATTCTGACCAGTATCCTGGACAGCGCGGAGCAACAACTCGGCATCGATTTGCGCTCCACCTGGGCCCTTACCGTGGTGCGGCGCAGTCTGGAGCCGCTCGCGATCGGGCTGTTCTTTGTGGCATGGTTTTCGACTTCGCTCACTGTAGTAGCTCCGGAGGAACAAGCTCTGGTCGAGCGCCTGGGCGTGCCGGTGGGAGGCCAGCCGTTGATGCCTGGGCTGCACTTGCATTTCCCCTGGCCAATCGATCGCGTGTTCCGCCTGCCCGTGCAACGTATCCAGACCGTTACCGTTGGCCATGAAGGCGAGGAAGAAAAAGGACCGGAGAACGTGCTGTGGGCGCGGCAACATGCTGCCAACGAATACACGCTCCTGCTAGGCAACGGCCGCGATTTGCTCACCATCGATGCTGCGATTCAGTTCCGTATCGCGGATGCGCGGGCGTGGCGCTACCACTGCCAGAATCCGGGCGATGCTCTGCGCGCCATCGGTTATCGGGCGGTGATGCGATCCACTGTCAACCGCACGCTTTCCGACGCTCTATCGCAAAACGTCGTAACGCTGACCGGGCATATGCGCGACATCGTGCAGCAGGATGCCGACGCGCTCGGTCTCGGTATCCAGGTGGTGGCCTTCACAGTGGGCGGCATGCACCCGCCGGTGCCGGTCGCACCGGACTACCAGGCCGTAGTTTCCGCCGAGATCGCGAGGGTGACCTCCGTTGTCAATGCCCAGGCCTACCGCAATCAGACGGTTCCAGCCGCCGAAGCCTCGGTTCTGGTGGGCACGAACGGTGCCACCGCGGCGGGCGAAAAAGCACTCGCCAAGGCCGCCGGCGAGGCTTGGAGCTTTCGAACTTTGCAGTCGCAGTATCGCGCCGCGCCGCAGGAGTTCTTTTTCCGGCGCCGTCTCGAGACTTTGGAGAACAGCCTCGGCGGACGTCAATTCGTGGTGGTGGATTCCCGCTTCCTGCGGGATGGAGGTGAATTGTGGTTGGTTCCGTAGTCACCCAGCAACGCTTGCGAGCCATAGTCGGTTCGCTCGCGCTGGCTGCCATTGCGTTTTATGCGATGGCGGTGGTGGTGGGAGAAGGCCAAGCTGTGCTGATCACCCGCTTTGGCCGGCCGTTACGTGCCGCCACCCAAGCCGGCCTGCACTGGAAGCTTCCATGGCCGATCGATCAGGCCACCTTGCTCGACCTGCGCCGGCACGTCTATGAGACCGGCCACACCGAAATGCTCACGCGCGACAAGAAGAATATCATCGCCCGTACGTTTGTGGTCTGGCGCATTGGAGATCCGCTCACTTTCACGCAAGCCATCGGCAGCCAGGGTGGCGCCGAATCCAAGCTGGACGGACTGCTCACGAATGCGGCCATCGGAGCATTGGGCGAGCATGACCTGTCGGCGCTGGTATCCACCAACCCCGGCGATTTGCAAGTTGACCAGATCGAGTCGGAGATGGTCGCCTCCACGGCGCCCCTGGCGTTGCGCAGCTATGGTGTCAGCATCGAACAGATTCGGCTGGAGCGCATCGCTTTACCAGAGGCCAATGTAGCGGCGGTATTCGAGCAGATGCGCGCCGAGCGCAGGCAGTTCGCCGCCAAATTCCAGGCCGAGGGCGACAAAGAGGCCAGCCGTATTCGTTCCGAGGCCGATCTCGAGGCCGCGCGTATCACCGCCAAGGGAGCCGAAGAAGAGGCCCGAATTCGTGGCGAATCCGCTGCTAAAGTTGCGAAGATTTATGGCGATGCGCACCGCGTAGACCCGGAACTTTATAAGTTTACGCGCTCGCTCGATTCGCTCGATAAGCTCGTAACCGGCAGCACGTCGCTGATTCTCCGCACCGACTCAGAGCCGTTCTCGGTATTGCAAAGCAAATAATCGCCGTGAGAAACCAGGGCCCACCTTCTGAAATTCGGCGCTTGATAGCGCCCGTGACTGGCCTGCTGGATGCCGCCTGGCAGCGGATGCATTGGTGGATCGCTACCATGGCAGTGCTCTACGCCTTGTCTGGCATCACTATTATTAAGCCCGACGAGGTTGCCGTGATCGAACGCTGGGGGCGTCTGGTGGGCAGTTCGCCCGCTGCACAGGAGCACGGGCCCGGCCTGCTGTTCGCCTTGCCCCGGCCCGTGGATCGCGTGGTGCGCGTGCAGGTGAAGCACGTGTCGGAGGTACCCGTGGCCACGCTCTCAGGCTACGAAACCGATGACGAGGACGTGGCCCCCTCGACGACGCTGGATCCGCTGAGTCAAGGTTACGCGGTTACCGGCGATCACAATATCCTCCAAGTGGTGATGGTGGCGCGATACCGGGTGCGAAGTCCGGCTGAATGGGCGTTCTATGGTCCCAGCTCGGAAGACGTGCTGCGCGTCGAGGTTAGTGCCGCTATGATGCGTTCCATCGGTGAGATGCCGGTGGACCGCGCGCTCTCCGATGGCCGCAAGGCACTGATCGCTACTGCCATGCGCCGCGCGCAAGTTGGTTTGGATGCATCACACTCCGGTCTCGAACTGTCATCCTTGGAGCTCACGTTCCTCGCTCCTCCGAGCGCCTTGGCGCCGGATTTCGATGCCGTGCAGAGCGCCTACATCGGCGCGGAGACAAAGAAGAAAGATGCGCAAGCTTACGCCGAGGCCATCATTCCGCAAGCCCAGGCCAAGGCGGATGCAGCCCTGCAAACCGCACGCGGTGATTCCGACTCCGCTTTAGCTCTGGCCCGCGGCGACGCAGAGGCCTTCTTAGCCCTCGATCAGGAGTATAAGACCAACAAGGCAGTGGTTAGTGAGCGTTTGTATCGCGACGCCGTGGAAAAGGCCCTGAGTTCGGCCGGGAAGATCCGCTGGGTTCCACCGCCGGTTGGCGGCAGCTACCACGGGTTCCGTGTCGAAATTACGACTGCCAACGCCGGAGGCAAACCAATTCGAATGCCAACTTCTCAGGTGGAAGACGACGACCAATAAGCTATGAGTGAACTCGCGATTCCAGGCATCGACAATGAAGGATTGCCGGCGACTCTCGCCCCCGAAGAGCGCCGACGGATCAGCACGCGCCTGGGATTCGGTTTGGCGGGGATCGGCCTGCTCGCTCTGGGTACCGTACTGGTGCGTCTTTCGCCCGGCCAATGGCAGATCGGTGAACTTCTGCGTGGCATTGCCGCCGCGGTGGTCGGCGTCCCGACATTGATTTCCGGATTGCGGGGCGTAGTAACCGGAGACACACGCCGCGCCACCGACCAATTGGTAGCTATCGCCGTGCTCGCTGCCGCGGCCACCGGAGATTTCGTAACCGCCACTCTGATTCCGCTGTTTCTCGAAATCGGCCGGCTTTTTGAGGAACGCAGTTCTCTCGGCGCCCGGGCGGCCATCGACGGCATCCGCGCTCTCAGCGCTCGCCAGGCGGTGCGATGGCGCGATGGCGTCGAGGAGCGCGTAGATCCTAATACCCTGCGGCCGGGCGATGAGATCCTGGTTCGTCCGGGCGAGCGGATTGCGGTGGATGGTACGGTCCTGGAAGGCCGCGCCGCGGTGGACCAATCCGCAATTACTGGCGAGTCGCTGCACGAGGATGTTGGCCCAGGCACCCCGGTATTCGCCGGTACCGTCGCCCTGGACGGCCTGCTCAAAATTCTGGTGCGCGGTACGGGCGCCGATACCGTACTCGGGCGCGTGGTGGACCTGCTGGCTGAAGTGGAGCGCGCCTCTACGCCAATCCTGCGTTTATTTGAACGCCGCGCGGCCGTGTGGCTACCACTCGTGCTCACTCTGGCGGCGACGACGTTATTTTTCACCGAGAATCTGTCGCGCGCCATTGCCGTTCTAGTGGTCGCTACACCCACCGCTCTGGTGGTCGCGGGGCCGGCCGCCATTGTCGCGGCTATGACCGTCGCCGCGCGTCTGCGCATTCTTATCAAAAGCGCCGACTTTCTGGAGCGCTCAGCCGAAGTCGATACTTTGATCCTCGACAAGACCGGAACGGTAACGGTGGGCATGCCAGCCGTAACAGAGATCCGGCTTGCCGCGGGCGAATCTCAGGAAAAATTGCTTGCGGTGGCGGCCTCCTGCGGTTTCGGATCGCTGCATCCGGTGTCGAGGGCGGTGGTGGCTGAAGCGCTTTCCCGAGGAATCGTGAGCACCCCTCCGGCCGACCTCCAGGAACGATCCGGCCTCGGGGTGGTCGCCATGGTGGATGGAAAAAGGGCGATTCTCGGGCGCCGATCTCTGCTCATGGACTTCAATGTCGATTGTGGACCCGAAGACGACAGCGACGTCTCCCGTGTCTGGGTCGCGCACGGCGGCCGATGCCTGGGAAGCCTCATGCTGCGCGATCGGCCGCGCGCCGAGGCGCGTCACGCGCTGGAGAATATGAAGACAATTGGTATCGATCGGTTCATTTTGCTCACCGGAGATCGAGCCGCTGTGGCTCGCCAGGTAGGCGATGCGCTCGGAATCGACAATGTCGTGGCCGAAGTACTGCCGGCCCAGAAGCTGGAGGTGGTGCGCGCCGAACAGGCTGCCGGCCGTACTGTCATGATGGTCGGCGACGGAGTGAATGACGCGCCGGCGCTCGGAGGGGCGGATGTGGGCGTCGCGATCGGCGCGGAACTCAACGAAGTGGCCTTGGGTGGAGCTGATGTGGCCCTGTTAGGAACCGATCTGGGCCGCCTTCCAAAGCTGATCGGCCTGGCGGATACCACGCGGCGAATCCTCGCACAAAACGTTTGGCTCGCGTTCGCGCTGTCGGTGGTTTTGATCGTGCTAGCTGCACGAGGCGTTCTGAATCCCCTCACCGGCGCTCTGGCCCAGAGTGTCGCGGTGGTGTTGGTAGTGGCAAACAGCGCCCGAATCCTCCGATTCGCAAGAGCCGACAAGCCGGCAGGCGCGCCGCTCGAAGTCCGGGGCGCCGCGCCTGCTTCCGCATAGCCGCGGCTGGTGAAAACAAAAAAGCGGAACTGGTCATCGGTTTGCGAAGCGTTCGACGCGGGTCCCGCTTGCGTCGTTTCACATCTACTTGGCGTAGACTACGTAAGGGACGAAGCCTTTCACTTTGGTCTTCAGCTTGTACATCGAAGCCCGGCCGCAAAAGTAGAGTGTTGAAAAGTCGGCGTCTCCCCACGCAAAGTTGGCCGCAGGTTCGATCAGGACGACAGTTCCTAGGTGGTTGCCGTCGGCGTCGAACACCCAAATTCCGCCGGGGCCGGTGACCCAGACGTTGCCCCTGACGTCCACCTTCATGCCATCGGGAACGCCGCGTCCCCTGGCGTCTTCTTTGGCAAAGAGCCGTCCGTTTTTCAACTCGCCAGCCATAAAATCGTACACGCGAATCTCGCGGGCTCGGCTGTCGTTCACATACAGGCGCTTGCCATCCGGCGAAAAGGCCAGGCCGTTGGGCTGGTTCATATCGGTGGCCAGCAGTTGCAGCGCGCCTGTATCTTCCATGCGGAAGATCGCCTGGTAAGGGAGCTCCTGTTTCTCGCCCTTCACCAGATCGTAAGTGGGATCGGTAAAATACAGCGCGCCATCGGGACCCAATACGACGTCGTCAGGGCTGTTCAACTTCTTGCCCTCGAATTTGTCGGCCAGCACCTCATACTTTCCGTCTGGCGCCAGCACGATCATGGCTCGCAAGACGCTGGCGGTCTCAATCAGACGGTGGTGCTGGTCGAAAGTGGCGCCGTCCGGGTCGCCAATGTTCAATACCGTTTCCACGCGGCCATCCGGGTACACCCGCACCACTCTGTTCTGGTCTTCCTCGCTGACATAGAGGAACCCTCCCTTTTCATCCCAAACCGGGCCTTCAGTGAAACTGAAGCCGGTGGCGATTTTTTCCAAGGAAGCGTCTTTGTCGAGCAAGTCCCAGAACTTCGGCGATTCTGCCTGCAATTCAAACTGCTGCGGAGGGGCCGGACTATGCTGGAGTGCTGGCGGCGTAGACGTCTGTGGGACTGAGGACGGAGTTTGGGTCGATGCGCTGCGAACCGCGGCTAGGAAGAGCAACGCACCGGCGGCGCTGCGGGTAAAACTGCAAATTCGCATTTCAATCCGCTGGCTTTGGAGCTTCCATTTTAGAACCGAGAGAGCGTCTGCCGCAATAGAAAGATTCGCTGCCTCCACCCGAGGCACCGGGCCAGCGGACGCTCATTAGCGTGTAACGAATTCTCTGCTAGACTGAACCACGGTGTCTCTGGATACCGATCCCGATGTATGTCCGTTTTTGCGCTGCTGTCTTCTTGCTACCCTGCGCCGGCTTTGGGCAGCTTGACCGTTCGTCGCTCAACGGTACAGTAACCGACCCGAACGGTGCGCGCGTTCCGGGAACTCAAGTTACAGCGATCCACTCCGCGACGGGTCTGACGCGGAAAACCGAGACCTCCTCCCAAGGCGACTACGCCTTCGATGGCCTGGCGATCGGACGCTACACCATCGTCTTCAACAAGCCTGGATTCGCGGAGCTGCGTGTAGAGCAGGTGGATCAGATCGTCGGCCAGACGCGAACGCTGAATGTCGAGTTGCATGTCAGCGCGAACCCCCAGCAGACTACGGTGATCGAGCCGTTGGTCCATTTGGATACGGCCAGCGCGGCAGTGGGCGCACCCATCGAACAGGCGCAATTGCGCGAACTGCCGCTGAATGGTAGAAACTGGTCCAGCCTCACCGCTCTCACGCCCGGCGCAATCGATAACGGGCCCAGCGATCAGCGCACCATCCGGTTCGCCGGTCATGGCCTGGACGACAACGATTTCCTCTTTGACGGCGTGGATGCGTCGGGCGTATTGAACCAGGCGCAGAAGGAATATGTGCGGCTCGCGATTCCGCTGGATTCGATCGCCGGGTTTCAAGTGGAATCCCAGAATTTCAATGCGGATATCGGAATGACCGCCGGAGGGCAAGTCTCGGTGGCGTCTCCGGCCGGCACCAACAGCTTTCACGGCGGCCTGTTCGACTATTTCCGCAACACTGTCTTCGATTCGCGCTCCCCATTTGACGGGCCTTCCGCCAGCCCGTTCCTGCTGAACCAATTCGGCGCGAGCGTGTCCGGACCCCTGGCGCAGAACCGCACATTTTTTTATGCGAACTACGAAGGCCTGCGGCAGCGTCTGGGGCAAACGCAGATCGGGCTGGTCCCGAGTCCTTCCTTTCTTGCTCAGGCCGAGGCCTCCTCTCCAGCGCTCGATCCGATTTACTCAGCCTACCCGCGCGGCTCATCGCCCACGTCCAATCCGCAGGTTTGGAATTATGTCGCCGGCGCAAACCAAGTGGACAACGAGGACTCCGGCATGCTGCGCTTCGATCAGCACTTCACCGATCGAACCACGGCCTTCCTGCGCTACAGCGCCGACGACGCCCGCTACAGCATTCCCACCGGCGCTCTGAACGTTCTCGCCCGTACGGATACAAAACTCAAGAACGGAGTGGTGGAGCTATTCCACGTGTTCTCTCCGGCTTTGGTCAACGAAGCCAAATTCGGCGTCAACCAGGATATTTATCACACCGCGAATATCTCGCAGGTTCCTTTCTCGGTCAACGTATCGAATCTCAGCTCGTTGACCGCGGATTCCACCACGGACGGTTTCGGAAGCACCTTCTCCTACATCGACGACCTGACCTGGGTGAAGGCGCGCCACATCGTCAAGTTCGGCGTCCAGGTCCGGCGCATCAATATGAACCAAGGCAATTCGCCCAGCGGCACGCTAACCTATCTGTCGCTCGCCAATTTCCTGGCGAATAGCATGGACTCCGCCACGTACACGTCGCTGCTTCCTCTGAAGCGGCTGCGCAAGACCCAGTTCTACGGCTATTTGGAGGACCAATATAAGGTCACGCCGAACCTGACCATCAATGCCGGCTTGCGCTACTCGTTCTTCAATGTCTTCCACGAGGTTTCCGATCGCGCGATCCCATTCGATTTTGCGACCTGCGGTGGATACTGTCCCCAGGGCAGCGTCTTCTCCGATCCACGGCATGCGGACTTCGATCCACGGCTGGGGATTGCATGGGCGCATGGCCAGACCGTCCTGCGCGCGGGAGCCGGCATCTATCACAGCGACGGCCAGGAAGACGATCAGAACCTGCCCATCTCCAATGACGTGCTGCGATACACGTTGTCGTCGGTTAGCACGCCGGGACTCCGCTTTCCGATTGATCCGTTTCTCGCCGCGACTACCGGCATCGTGACGCCTCGCGATCTGTACCGGAATCGCAAGGATATGTACGTGGCGGCTTGGACGGCCTCGCTCGAGCGAGCCCTGCCCGGGCATCTGGTTGCAACCGCCTCATATCTCGGAAATAAGGGCACCAACATCCTGACCACCACCGATGTGAACACGATCAACCCGTCCACGGGCATGCAGCCATACCCGCAATTCGGCGTGGTTTCCTGGCGCGGAAACGACAGCAACAGCACTTTTCATGCGCTTCAGATCAATGCGCGGCGCGCGTTTGAGAAGGGCTGGCTGCTGGCGGCCAACTACATGTGGTCGCATTCCATTAACGACGATGGAATCGGCGGCGGCGAATCCGATACTCCTCAGAACGTCTTCTGCCGGGCCTGCGAGAAAGCCAGCAGCGATTTCGACGTGCGCCAGACTTTCAATCTTTCTGCTGTGTACTCGCTGCCCTCCGTGTCCGGCCCCTGGGTTGGAACCAAGCTGCCGCACGTTATGCTAGGTGGCTGGCAGCTGAGCGGAATCGCAACCGCTCGCACCGGTCTTCCGGTGAATGTAGTTTTGAATCGCGCAAACTCCTCGCTTCCCGATCAATTCGCCGTCTCGGGCGCGGAACGGCCGGACCTGGTGCCGGGTGTTTCGCTGATCCCGCCCGGCGGCCAGACTCCGAATCATTGGATCAACCCCGCGGCGTTCATGGCCCCTCTCCCGGGTACCTTCGGCGACGCGGGCCGCAACCTGGTACGCGCGCCGGGTCTGTGGCAGGTGGATACGGCGCTGGTCAAAGCCATTACGTTGACCGAGAGAGTAATTTTGCAATGCCGCGTCGAGACATTCAACGTCTTTAATCGCGCGCAATACGGCAGCCCGCAAGCCAATCTTTCCACACCCCTCACCTTCGGCGTCATCACGACTCCCGTCAATCAGGGCGCGACGGGAACGGGCACGCCCCGGCAGTTCCAACTCGCTTTGCGGCTGCTTTTCTGAGCCGGGTTCGGCGTCTTCCGGGACCGGTACTATCCGCCGCCCGAAACCAAGCTGTAATGATTCGCCACGCTCAGGCCGATATAAAAGGGAACAACGCTTAGGACTATGTCCGTATCTCAAGCCCCCGCCGTGGCGGCTTCTGTTAATTAACCATGAACGTTGCACCAATACAGTTCGGCATTGTCGTCAGTTTTCTAGCCATCATGTTCGCCCTCGCCGGGACCGTTCTCAAGCGGCCTCAATTCGTGTTCTTGGGTTCGGGTACGGCGGTAATCTTGTCGGGCTTTTCTCTGCTGGCCTATCTGGCCATCCACAGCCTTCATTCTGATCCGATGTTGCCCATTGCAACGCTATGTTTCTTTGTCGTCGCGGCAGGGTTTGTACTGGCTCAAACCAAACTCGCCGCCCGCGGATCTACGCTATTGGGAAGCGTGGGCATCCTGTTGGCAGGTATCGCAACTGTTAGCGCAATCAACCTGCTCACCGTGAAGGGCGCTGGCCTCGATTGGACCAGGTTGCATCAGGTAGGCTTCCAAACCGCAGCTGCATTTCTGGCGCTCGGCATCGCCACCAGCATCACCGGCTGGACCATGACAAGGCCCGGGATTCGGGAGCCGATCTGGCTACCCATCGGATGCGCCCTGCTGATTGTGGTGGTTCGGCTGGCGATGTGGCGCGCCTACTGGGCCGAGAACCAAGCACCGGCCTGGCATTGGCTGTCGAACGTCACGCTGCTGGGTGGTGTATCGAGCGGCGTTTTGTTCGGCGTAGTGGTTCATCTGGCCCTGAAGGCGCATCTGCAACGCGAAACTTTGCGGCGCGTGAATCGAAAGCTGGAGGAAGAAACCACCGAACGCAAGCTGGCGCAGGAAGCGGCCCAAGCTGCCAACCGGGCCAAGAGCGAGTTTCTGGCCAACATGAGCCACGAGATTCGAACCCCCATGAGCGGCGTGCTAGGCATGCTGGACCTGGCGCTCGATACCAGTCTGGACGACGACCAGAGGGATTATCTCGATACCGCCAAGGAATCGGCCGAAGGATTGCTTTCGCTGATCAATGATATTCTCGACATTTCGAAAATCGAAGCTGGGAAGCTGACCCTGGAGGCGGTGAACTTCAGCCTGCGCGACAGCCTGGCGCAGACCCTGAAAGCGCCCGCTGTTCGCGCCCGGCAGAAGGGCTTACGTTTCGACTGGCGGGTCGATTCGCAAGTTGGCGATAGCGTGGCCGGCGACCCAGCGCGGCTACGCCAAATCATTCTCAATCTGGTGGGTAATTCCATCAAGTTCACCAGCTCCGGCGAGGTGACGCTTTCAGTCCAGCCTGAGTCTCAAGAGCCCGAGCGTGCGATGCTGCGCTTCACGGTTCGCGATACGGGTCTCGGCATTCCGCCGGACAAACAAGAGGCCATCTTTTCACCCTTCACGCAGGCCGACAGCTCCACCACGCGCAATTTCGGGGGTACGGGCCTGGGCCTCACCATCTCGCGCCGGCTGGTGGAGATGCTGGGCGGGCGAATCTGGGTCGAAAGCCAGCCCGGTCAAGGCACCTCGTTTCATTTCACTGCCCGTTTCGGCCTGGCGGGCGATGCCCCAGCCGAGTCGCGGGAAGTCTTATCTGCCTCCAGTTCCATTCACGTTCAATCTAAGGCCGTTCATTTCTGATATTGGTCCGCTGACCAGAAGAATCTGAGTCGCGCCGCCCAAGGCATTTGATAATAAAACGATGAGGTTAGGGGCATTCTTGCTATGTCTTGCGGCTGTTGTTTTTCCCGCCGGTGGTCAGTCCATCAGCAGCGGCACGGTTCAGGGCACTGTGACCGACCCTTCTGGCGCGGTGATCGTCGGTGCGCAGGTACAACTGGCTAATGCCGTGACCGGATTCCAGCAAATGACCACCACCGACAACGCCGGCTCCTATCGCTTCACCAACGTTCCCATGAACGAATACCAGTTGAGTGTCACGATGACCGGCTTTGCTGCTGCCTCGGAGCATGTGGACGTCCGCAGCACGCTGCCTGTCATAGTGAATGTTCTATTGAAAGTGGCCAGCGAGGCCACCACCGTTACCGTAGAGGCGGCCGGCGCGCAGGTGGAAACCGATACCTCGACCCACCAGGATGTCGATCGCAGCACCTTCTCGAAACTCCCCAACTTCGATCCGGGCGGCGGGTTGAATCAGGCCATCACTTATAGCACCGGCGCGGTGGCCGCCGACGCGAATGGGTTCTTTCATCCGGTGGGCGACCACGCCGACACCAGCTACATGATCGATGGGCAGCCCATCACCGATCAGCAGAGCAAAACCTTCTCCACGCAGATTCCCCTAAACGCCCTTCAGAACATGCAACTGGTTACCGGCGCGGTGAACCCTGAGTTCGGCGACAAAACCAGCTTGGTGGTAAATGCCACAACGCGGTCGGGCTTGGGAGCCACCAAGCCAACCGGAAGCGTAGAATCCTCGTGGGGCTCGTTCGGAACCTACTCGGAGAGCGCTACGCTGGCGTTCGGCGCGCCGACGTTCGGGAATTTCCTTGCCGTGAATGGCGTCCGATCGGGACGGTTTCTGGACACGCCCGAGTTCCTCCCGATCCACGATGTCGGCAACAATGAAAGCATTTTCGATCGTGTGGATTGGCAGCCCACTCCTCTCGACGTGCTGCATTTCGACCTGTTTGCCGTGCGCAACTGGTTTCAGGTGCCGAATAGCCTGGACCAGTTGTCTCAGGATCAGAAGCAACGAGTGCTGACCTGGAACATCGCGCCCGGTTACCAGCACACTTTCAGCGCCCACACCTTACTGACCGTTAACCCGTACATACGGCGTGACCAGGCGAATTACTACGCCAGCCGGAATCCTTTCGCGGATACCCCGGTGACGGCCTCGCAGAACCGCTTCTTGACCAATCTGGGAGTCAAGGCCGACATCGCGCACTCCCAAGGGCATCATAATATCAAGGCCGGTGTCCAGATCCAGCAATGGCGTTTGGCCGAGGGTTTCCGATTCGGCATAACCGACCCGACCTACAATCCAGTGTGTCTGGACGGCTCCGGCAATGCTCTCGCGCTGCCGGGAGTCACCAATCCCAACGCGTGCGCGACCATCAACCCCAGCTATATGGCCAATCCCAATCTGCTGCCGGGAATAGTGCCGTACGATCTGACGCGAGGTGGATCGTTATTCAATTTCCATGGCGTCCACAACGTCGATGAATACAGCTTTTACATCACCGACGAGATGAAATTCGGCAAGCTTACGCTGAATCCGGGGTTGCGCGAAGATCAGTACAACGGGCTGACATCGGCCAACGGCGTGCAGCCGCGCCTCGGAATGTCGTATCAGATCTTGAAGGATACGGTGCTGCGTGCATCCTACGCGCGCACGTTCGAAACACCGTACAACGAGAACTTGATCCTGTCGAGCGGAACCGGCGGGGGCGGCTTGGCGACGAACGTTTTCGGCTCGCAATCGGCTGTCATCAAGCCGGGCAACCGGAACGAGTTCGATACGGGGCTTCAGCAGGGCGTGCACGGCTGGTTTATCGTGGACGCGGATTACTTTTGGAAATACACGCACAACGCTTACGATTTCAGCGTGTTCTTCAACACGCCTATTACGTTTCCGATCGCCTGGCATAACTCCAAAGTAGATGGCGTGACGGGGCGCGTCAGTACCGTCAACCTGCATGGATTTCAGGCCTACCTGACACTGGGGCACACCCGGGCGAGATATTTCCCGCCCGAAGTCGGCGGACTGATTCCGTTAAGCGGATTCCCGACCAATGTGTTTCGCATCGATCACGATCAGGCCTATCAGCAGAATGTCGTGTTGCGCTATCAACGTCCTAAGAATGCCGAATGGATCGATCTTACCTGGCGCTACGACAGCGGGTTAGTGGTTAGCGGAGTTCCTGACGTCGCGGCGGCGCTCACTTTAACCGCTGCTCAGCAGGTTGACATCGGGTTTTCGTGCAACGGAATGCTTGCCACGTACAACGCTCCCATCACCACCTGTAACGGCGTAGGAAAGTCCACTTTGCTGACCCTGCCTCAAACCGGCGCCGAAAACGACGACCACAATCCTGACCGGGTCAAGGCCCGCAATTTGTTCAACGCCGGCATTGGCACGGACAACCTGTTCCACAGCGAGAAGGGCGGCCGCGTAACCTTACGATTCACGGTGGAGAACCTCACCAACAAGGTGGCGTTATACAACTTTCTGTCTACCTTCAGCGGTACCCATTTTGTCGCGCCGAGGACCTTTCAGGCAGCGGTCGGATATGCCTTCTAGCGGACAACTAGGCTCGTAAACGTTAAAGCGGGCGGTCGCTTATGCCGATGAGATGACTTGGGACACCACCCTTGTCGAAGACCGACGACCTTAGCCTGATCAAGCGCCAGTTCTTGGCAAGTCTGAACCACGAGATTCGGACCCCGCTCAGCGGCATTCTCGGCATGACCGATCTGCTGCTGGAAACGCAGCTCACCTGCGACCAAAAAGAGTATGTCGACTCGGCCCGCTTGTGCGCTGAGAACCTGCTTCAGATTCTCAATGGCGCACTCGAGTTCTCCGCGCTTTCCGCGAATCACGTTCGGGTAGAGGAGACCGAGTTTCCGCTGCGTGAAACTCTGGAAGGCATTACGGCGGAATTCCTGCCCAAAGCCGAATCCAAGGGCTTGAGGCTCATACGCAATTTCGACCCGCGTCTTCCGGAAGCAGCCATCGGCGATGCGGTTCGTCTTCGGCAACTGCTGGTCAATCTGCTCAGTAATGCCATTAAATTCACCGATCAGGGCGAAGTCGAGCTGAGCGCTTTTGGCGACCAGAAGGACCACTCCACCGTGTCGCTCACAATCATGGTCCGTGACACCGGGATCGGGATTTCGCCCGACCGCGTCCGGTCCATTTTCGAAGGATTCCAAAGGCTGCACAATCCCGTCAGCGATCACAGCGGCCTTGGGCTCGGTTTAGCAGTCTCGCAGAAGCTCGCGATGCTGCTCAACGGATCGATCACGGTTCAAAGCCAGCTCGGACGGGGCAGTACGTTCTTCGTCGACATACCGCTAAGTCTGCCGTCTCAGAACGCAAAACCCGAGCAGGAGCTGGAAAAGGCGGGCGGCCGTATCCTGGTTGTGGATGACAACGCCATCGCCCAAACCATCGCCAGCCACGCGCTAGGGCGCAGGGGCTACAAGGTACAGTGTGCCGCTGACGGGCTGGCGGCGCTGGAAGCTGCTTCACGCGCCACTTTCGACCTGATTCTCCTGGACTTGCAAATGCCCGGTCTGGATGGTTTTGAGACCGCCGAGCGCCTGCATCGGATGCCGGCCTATTTTCAGACGCCCATCGTGGCTGTGACTGCCAACTGCTCGGAGGACTATCAGGAGCGATGCCGTCAGTACGGCATGCAAGGCTTTCTTGCCAAGCCGGTCCGAACCAAGGACCTGGTTGAGACCGTTGAGCAATACTGCACACCGGTCCTGGCGTCTCGCTGAAGCCGCCGCGTTAGCTTTCAAGTGGCGAGCTACAATGAGGGTTGTTTCGCCTGGATCCTGATCAAGTCTATCGGGCCGAAATACTGGAACAGTTTGACTGGCTGGAACACGGCTTCGGCACCCGCCACAGCCTGGCTTGGCCTCCTGGCGGGAATGTGGCCACGCTCCGCCAGATTCATTCGAACAAGGTGATTTTGGCTGATCGGCCAGGCGATCTGGGCGAGGGGGATGCCTTGATTTCTAACAGCGCCGGCCTCACCTTGGTGATTCGCACTGCCGACTGCTTGCCTATTCTGATCGCCGATCCTGAAAACAGGGCCATCGCGGCCGTCCATGCCGGCTGGCGTGGGACCGTGGAGCAGATCTTGCGGGAAACGGTCCAGGCCATGTCGGATCGGTTTGGAAGCCGCTCCCAGGATTTGGTGATTGCGATTGGACCTGCCATTGGCGAGTGCTGCTACGAAGTGGGTCCGGAGGTCGCGGAACAGTTTTCCGACCTATTTCCCGAGCGTCAGGGCCCAAAGGGAACGGCCAGAATTAACCTCGCTGCGGCGGCCATTCGGCAGCTGAGACGAAATGACGGCAGCGTGGGACAAATCGACGCAAGCGGCTTATGTACCCGTTGCTTGCGGGAGGTGTTCCACTCTTATCGTCGGGACGCCGCTGCGGCCGGAAGGATGTTCAGCGGGATTACGATTCGACTGGCGAACCGGTAGCCGGCAGGAACACAAAAGGCGCGAGATTGTTCTGCTCGCGCCCATTATGCGAAGACCGCGTGGATTTAAGCCGCGTTGACGAGGATATCGTCGAGGCTCTCCGTGCCTTCTTCCTGATTCTTATCAGCGATTTCCTGACACTGGATGCAATACGGCGCCCAGGGCACTGCATGCAAGCGCTTGAGGCTGATCTCTTCTTCGCAATGCAGGCAAGTACCAAAGGTGCCTTCGTCAATCCGGTGCAGGGCTGCGCGTACATTGCGCAGCAGGTTAGATTCGCGGTCCAAATTCCGGATGGCGAGTTCACGCTCAGCCGCGTTTTGGACCTCGTCCAGGGCGTCAGGACTCTTCTCGATGGTGATCCCTTCGCGATTTCTCAGCACTTGTGCCAGTTCCGCCTGTTTGGTTTCCAGGACTTCTTTAAATTTGTTTAACTCGGTCTTCGTCATAAGCTTAGCTCTCCTAATTCTTTTCTGCTTCTCTCATCAACACGTTTAGACGCGCGAAGCTTCAGAAAGGTTCAAACCGTTCCAGAAGGTGACTGAACTACAATGAACTCTGAAGTTTAGCGACCGGCGGCAGCGCCCGTCGGCCAGAGAGGTCAGCAGTCTAGCTCCAAAAATCATACCACATCCGCTGAGCAATTCAAGTACCACCCAAAAAAAATTTCGTACCGGTCGTCTTGATACCGAATTCCCGATCGTTCCAAACCCCTAGTCCTGTTTCTTATCGTCTCGATGCTAGAAAACGTTTATGGCTTTCGTGACAAAAGTTGTCGTCTCGGACCGCGACCAGGATATACTGTTGTCCTTGTAAATCCTGCCGCGCCGAGTACCATCCCATAACCATGCCGTCACCCAAATCTAAACAGCGTAGGTGGCTGGGCTGCTTTTGTGCTCTCATCTTTTTTTTTCTAGGTTGCGTGATTCTACCCTACCCGGGACTGCAAAACGATGAAGTGATCTTCGTCCCGGCTGACTATGGGGTCCCCGGCAGCGCCGTCTTCCTGGTTTTTCGCCAGCACCTTCCCTTAATGCTGCTGAGCTATATGGGGACTCTGAAAAGTTGGCTTTACGCCGGAATACTGAATGTGTTCCCCCCCTCCTCGTGGACCGTGCGGCTGCCGGTCTTGTTCCTCGGAGCCGCTACGGTGTGGCTATTTGTCGAACTGCTCCAGGCGATTCAGGGCAGCCGGGCGGCCTGGCTGGGCGGGCTGCTGCTGGCCACCGACACGATGTTTCTGGTGACGGATTGCTTTGATTGGGGCCCGGTGGTGCTCCAGCATCTCCTGCTGGTCGCCGGGCTCCTGCTGGTCATGCGGTTCGTGCTGCGCTCGGCCCCTTCCGCATTATTCTGGGGCTTCTTCTGCTTCGGGCTGGGCCTTTGGGACAAGGCGCTGCTCCTATGGAACCTGAGCGGCCTGGCCCTAGCGGCGCTCATCGTATATTGGGGCGCGCTGCGGGCTCGCCTGACCATCCGAAATACAGCGCTGGCCTCCGGCGGGCTGGTTCTGGGCGCGCTGCCGCTGATTGCCTACAATTTGGCTTTCGGAGGGGCGACCATCCGTTCCAACGCGACGTTTCGCTTCGACGAGTTCGCCTCTAAGTTCGGGTCGCTGCGCCGGACTTGGAATGGCAGCGCGGTGCTCGGTTATATAGTGAGCCTCCCCGGACAAGCGGGCCAGCCGCGCGATGCCAGGAATGTGCTGGAGCGCCTTTCCTACCTACTGCACTCGCTCACCGGCGATCATCCCAAGAACCGCCTGGAATGGGCCTTCCTGGCGGCCGTCATTCTGACCGTGCTGCTGTGGCGGAGCCCAGCGCGTAAGAAGCTGTTATTTTTCTTGCTGGCGCTGGCGGTGGCCTGGTTCCAGATGGCCATCACGAAGGACGCTGGTGCGTCTGCCCATCACGTTGTCCTGCTATGGCCGCTGGCGTATCTTTTTCTCGCCGTGGCGTTCGCCGAAGCCGCGTCGCGCTGGGGACGCCTGGGCGCCGGACTGGTCGCCGCCGCCGTGGTGTATCTGGTTGCCCAGAATCTCCTAGTTACCAACCAGCACTTCTATCTATTCGCGCGCTATGGCTCCCCGCGCAGTTGGACCGATGCCATCTACTCCCTTTCCGCCGATCTGCGGCAAGAGCAAACCTCTCAGATCGTGCTGTCAGACTGGGGAATCTTCAATTCACTGATCGTGCTGCAGCGCAACCGCCTGCCGCTGGCCCAGGCAGATGAGAATTTTCTATCGCCTTCCGAAAGCGACTCCGAACGCCAGCGCGACCGCCAAAGGCTGGAGACCGGCCTCTGGGTCGGCCACACTTTGCCCTATCGAGAGATCAACCAAGTGAACGACAGCGTCATGAAAGCCGCGGCGATGGCCGGTTTTCATAAGCAAATCCTGAGGCTGGTTTCAGACACGCACGGCAGCCCGGCGTACGAAATCTTCCGCTTCGTGCCGGGCCCTAATTAACTTGCGGCGCGGCTTTCTTCGCAGGCGGGCGGTTGGGACGCTGCAGGTTCTGGAAAAGCTGCTCGAGCTGCGGTTCGGGAATCGCCAGCGACATGCTCATGACGTTGCCCGTGGTTTTCGTGTCCAAGGTATCGAGCAGACTGGACACCTGCCCAGCCACGGCATTGTCCTGACGGTTGAGCTGCAGCATGCTGGCCACAAACTTGACCACGTCCACCAGCGCCTGCGCGTCTTTGTCGGATCGCGTGATGGCTTCGGCCGAGATGGTCACGGTGTCGCCGAAGCGAACACCGCCGCTGGCCTGGTTGATTCCGTTCAACACGTTGCCCTGCATGGCGCTGCCCACTCTAGGATCGGGCATGGCGCCGGCGAACTCGGAGAGAGGCACCAGCGTAACGAACCAGAAATCGTTCTTGGCGCTGACGTCGCCCACTTTCTTGACCAGATCGCTGGGGGCGGGGACGCCGCTGCGCTGCCTGGTAAGCGCGGCCTGGACCGATGTCATATCGCCCATCACCGCGCTGGAGGCGTCTAGAAATGTGATGGCGCTGTCCGAATCGGGCGACGTGCTTCCGGAATAGGAATAGATGGTAGTTCCTTGGAAATTGGTGGTGGCCGCGCCGTTCAATTGCGCGGCTTTCTGGATCTTTTGCAGATCGAACGTACCCTTAGCCAGCACCAGCCAACGACTCTCGGGCGAGCTGGATGCCCAATTCGAGGCAATCAGCAGTTCGGTGACATCGCGGCGCGGATCGAAGCCGGTTTCGGCGATCAATTTCTTGAAGCTCTCGTCATTCAGTTGCATATGCGAGAGCACGAACTGCCCGAATAGCGAGTCTCGCGTGCGATTCACTTGCAGGCCGGCGATCACCTTCGCGTCCGGCATTACCAGCCGCAGCAGGCCGGCATCGGCGGCGCAAAGTATGGCTGGAACAAGCAGGAGGGTCAGAATCGGCAGGAAAAGGCGTGGTTTCGGCATAAAACCTCTTGTCTCGCTCTACGAGCGTAGCATGCCGGAAGTTCCTTGCTTGCGCGACCAGTTCTAGACTGGAACCTGCTCGACGATCTCGATGCCATAGGCATCCAATCCAACCACCTTACGCGGATGGTTGGTGAGCAGACGGATGGTATGCAGGCCGAGATCGCTCAAAATCTGCGCGCCGATGCCGCTTTCATGCTGCAATCTCCGCTGGCCGTCGGGGGTGGCGGAGTTGGCGTGATCGCGAAAGCCGGGCCCGGTCTGGTGGAGATAGACCAACACTCCGGCGCCTTCCTCGGCGATGCGCTGGAGCGAGCTGCGAACCACGCGGTGGCAGTCGCAGGCGGTGGAACCGAACACGTCCCCATAAATGCAGTGGGAGTGCATCCGCACCAGCACGTTCTCACGTCCGGTCAGTTCGCCGTGCACCAGCGCCAGATGCCGCTCGGGCGCCAGATTCCGGTCGGGAATAATGGTGGTGGAATAGACGATGGTTTTGAAATCGCCGAACTGAGTGCGCAGACAGGATTCCGACTGGCGCTGGACGAGCTGCTCGGTTTGCAGCCGGTAGCGGATGAGGTCGGCCACCGAAATCATCCGCAATCCGTGGCGCTCGCAAAATTCCTTGAGCTGGGGCACGCGCGCCATGGAGCCGTCGTCGTTCATGATCTCGCAGATTACGCCGCCGGGCCGCAATCCCGCCAGCCGCGCCAGATCGACCACCGCCTCGGTTTGCCCGGTGCGAACCAGCACGCCGCCTTCCCGCGCGCGCAATGGAAAAACATGACCGGGGCGAGCCAGGTCCCGAGGCGTGCTCTGGGGGTGGATGGCAACTTGAATCGTGCGCGCTCGATCGGCCGCTGAGATTCCGGTGGTCACACCCTCGGCGGCTTCGATGGACTCGCAGAACGCCGTGCCGAATCGCGAGGTGTTCCGCGCCGACATCTGCGGCAAATTCAAGGCGTCGCAGATCTCTTCCGACAGCGACAGGCAGATCAGCCCGCGTGCGTGCTTGGCCATGAAGTTGATGACGTCGGGCGTGATTTTCTCGGCCGCGATGGTGAGATCGCCTTCGTTCTCGCGGTCTTCGTCATCCACGATGACCAACATCCGGCCGGCCTGAAATTCTTCGATGGCTTCCGGGATGGAAGAGAACGGCATAGCAAGGTCCTGTAAGTATGTCCTGTAAGTATCAGGATAGCAATCCGGGGCGCGGGCACATGCCTGCCGGAGATTTCAGAAGCCCAGCTTCTTGTCCAGCTCCTCGGTCACCTGGCCTAGATTTTCCGGGTTTCGCAGGATGTTGCGCAGGCTGTCGCCGGAGTAGTTCTCATACAGCGCATCGGCGGCGGCCAGGGAAATATTGTAAGCGGTGCGCGCTTCGCCGGCGCTCATTCGCGACCAATCCGGATGCAGCTCTTCGAGACGCGGCAGCTGATGCGTGTGCGCCAGCCGCTGCAACTGATCGCGCGTGCCGGCCTCAAGCTTGTCGCCCGAGAGCTTTTGCGCCAAACCTTCCTGCAGCCAAGCCGGCCAGGGAACATCGCCCGAAGGGATGCTGGTCAGGCAGGCGTGCACCAACTCGTGCGCCAGGCCCCGCCGCATCTGGGCGCCGACAGTTTTTTCACCGGTCCAGGCGATGTGAATGCGGCCGTCATACCATCCGCCGCTCCATTCCGCCGCCCCGGTGCTGCGCAAATAGGCCGCGCGGTCGAGCACAATGGCGACGATCCGCTCGCTGGAGGAACACCCCAGTTGGCCGGAAATGCGGGCGTATTCCTCATCCAGCATGTCCAGAATCGCGCGCGCCGCGTCCACGGGGACCGCCTGCCGCGCGTAGCGCACCGCGATGTGCATGCCTACCAGCCGCTCGCTGGCCGGGTCCGCCGCGGCCTCGCGCTTGGCGCGATCGTAAATGCCCTCCAGGCTCGGATTGGGCGACAAATCGAGCGACTGCTTCCAATATCCGATGGCCGTGTCCAGCTCGTCCATCCGATATGCCGCCAGGCCGGCCAACAGCAGGACACTGGCGTTATTCCGGTAGCGCTGGACGGCGGGCTCGAGGATCTCCATGGCTTGTTGAGGCTGGTTGGACTGCAGCAGGTCGCGCGCCCGCTCGATTTCCGGATCGCGGCCCCGCGCCATGCTCTTGGCCCGATCGGCAACCAGCGTTCGCGGCGCGGCAACCGGCTCCGTAGCTCGCGCCGACAAGCGCTCCTTCTCGAATACATCCAGGCCCGCTAAGGCCGAACTGGAAACGTAACCGACCACTTCGCTGGCCCCGCTTTTGGCCGCGATCTTGATGCAGTCCGATCCATCCGCCAAGCGGAAGCGAATCTCCACCGGTGTGCCTGCCGGAAGATTGGCCACCACTGCATCATGCGCTTCACAACCGGACCGGACCGGCGTTTCGCCCATGCGAATCGTAAGGGCGGCGAAAAAAATCAGAACGGGTCCCACCACCCCGATGCTATGGTCACGCGCCGATTAAAACCCTCCGGCGAAGGCCCGAAAATAAAGGGAAAAACGTGCGCCTGATGGATCCAGGTGCCTTATTACTTTGGGATTAGTGTGCCGTGCTTAGCCGGCTTAGTCACTTTACGTAGCGCTCCGTACCGTCTTTCCAGGGGTCGTAGTGCTCAGAGAACGCGATGCGCTCGGATGTGGAGGGATGCGTGTACATCCAGAATTCGATGAAGCGGTTCGGATTGGGCTCATCCAGATCCACTTCGCCCATCACTTGGAAGGAGTGTACCGCGGCGGCGCGCGAGTCCGGGACTAAGCCGTGGGTTACTTCGAGACCGTAGATGTCGGCCTGATGCTCCTGATTTCTGCTGTAAGTGTTTACTAGCGGCTCGGTAAGAAAGCTGAAGATGGCGAACAGCAGGAGCAGGGCCGGGAGTGAGGCCCAGTCCGAGACATCGCGAATGCGCCAGCCAGCGCCCCAGCGGCGAAGCATCCAGTGGAGCGCGTGGTAGCCCAAGAACAGAAGTACTAGCAGCAGCGCCGAGACGAAAATCAGAGTGTTGCGCACGTGTCCGAGCACATAATGACCCATCTCGTGGCCGAAGACGACCACGATCTCGGGCGTGCTGAGCTTGTCGATAGTGGTGTCCCACACCACCACGCGTTTGGAAGCACCCAGGCCGGAGACATAGGCATTCAGGGAATTGGTCTTTTCGCTGGCCTGCATTTCGAACATGCGATCCGGAGGAATCCCGAGGCCGCTGCGCGCGACCACCTTTTCGAGCTCGCCGAGCAGCGCGGGATGTTTGGCCGCGAGCGGCTGGAAGTGGTAAAAGAGCGGCTCGATGAGCACCGGCTCGACCAACATGCCGACGAACAGCATGGGCAGCGCGGCCAGCCAGAAATATAGCCACCAGCGCCTGGGGCTGCGGCGAATCACAGCGTACAGAATGAGAACCAGCAGCGCCGCAACCGCAAACTCGAGCAACTCGCCTTTGGTCCAATCCCAAAACCAGGACGGCCAGCTCTGGATGGATTGCGCGAACTTCAAGTCCAGATGCTGGGCGTACATTCCCAAGGGAAGGTTCAGTGCGTCGTTCGTGAGGCCGAGCAGCACGACGAAGATTGCAGCTTGCGCGATGCGGCGGTGTGAGGCGGTCTCGGCCCAATCGCGAAACTTGCCCGAGAGCCCGAAAGCCAGGATCGCTGCAAGTACGGCGATGCCCCAGAGGGAGCCGGCAAAATGCAGCCAGTATCGGGCGTGAGCGTACTCGATGGCCTTTTGTAATTTGTCCGGGGGCAGGGAGTAGCCGCGCGGCGCTGAGGTTTGCGTGGAAAAAGCCGGAGCTGCTTGCGCCGCCAAGAAGCTAGAAAAAAGCGCTAGGAGGCAACTTGCTCGGCGAATCAGACTCACCACCGCGATTATAGCTGTGACGCTCCTCCCCCCTTGCTCCTGGATATAATCGAATCGTGAAAAGCTCAACCTTGCCGGCCATTGCTCTCGGCCTGACTGTGGCGCTGTTATGCAGCTGCAAGAAGAATATCGACAACAACGACGCGGTCAAGCAAGGCATCAGTACTTACCTTGCCAAGCGCGCGGATCTGCTGGCGATGGACATCAGCGTTACTTCCGTCGCCTACCACGGCGACGAAGCCACCGCGACGGTGCGCTTCCAAGCCAAAGGCAACAGCTCGCCTACGGCCGGAATGTCGATGCAGTATGTGCTCGACCGTAAGGGCAACCAATGGGTGGTGAAGGGACGCGCCGGCGGCGAGGCGCACACTGGAATGCCGCAGGCCGCGCCGGGGGCGGCACCTGCTCCGGGCGCGAATGGCGGTTCCATCGGCGCAATGCCGTCCATGCCGCCGGGACATCCGTCCGCCGGCGCGCCCGCCGGTGCTTTGCCACCGGGCCATCCACCCATCGGCAGCACCAAGAAATCGAGCGACGGCAAGTGAGCCGTCTCAAATGAAACGCATCGCCGTGCTGGGCGGTGGACCGGCCGGAGCTTTCGCCGCTGAGCGGCTCGCCCAGGCAGGCTTTCAAACACGCCTGTTCGACGAGAAGCTGGCTTGGGAAAAACCCTGCGGCGGCGGCCTGACCTACAAAGCCTACCAGCAATACCCGTTCCTGATCGAAAACGATGTTCCGAAGAAAATCGTCAGCGGCACTCGCCTGGCCGCACCTGAAACCAGGGCCGTTGAGCTGGAACTGAACCGCCCGCTGGTCATCTATTCGCGCTTCGACTTGAATCGCATGCTGCTCGAACGCGCCGAACGCGCCGGCGCGCAGTTAGAGAAAACTCGGGTGCTAGCCATCACGCGGTCCGGCCAAGGCTGGCGCCTCCAAACCCGGGACGGCTCGCTCGAGGCCGACTACTGCATCGTCGCCACGGGCGCGCGCAATCCGCTGCGCAATGTCGGCACCGAGTGGACCGCCTCCGACACCATGTCCGCGCTCGGTTATTACGTCGAGTCGCGCCAGGATCATATCGATATCCAATTTCTGCCCAACCTGGAAGGCTATATCTGGATCTTTCCTCGCTGCGGCCATCTTTCGGTGGGCATTTGCGGCAAAGGAGAACCGGCCCAGGCGTTGCGTGCGCGTCTGGAACGCTACCTGGATGAAAAAGACGTCCAGTGGCGCGGTGCAGCTTTCTACAGCCACATGCTTCCCGCGCTAGAAAGTCGCGGATGGCAAACCAACCGCGTCGCCGGCGAGGGCTGGCTGGCGGTAGGCGACGCAGCCGGCCTGGTGGACCCGATCACCGGCGAAGGTCTGTATTACGCGCTGCGCTCGGCCGATCTGGCGAGCCAGGTCGTCGTGGACCAAGCGCATCCGGCCGCAGAAAAAGCTCAGGCCTACAGCAATCTGTTGCGCCGCGATTTCGCCGCCGATCTCGAATTCAGCGCCAGCATCGCCAAACGCGTTTTCCTGGACCGCTTCCTGTTCAACGCCATTCCGACTCGCATGGTGGAGTTCGTGCGCCGCAGCCCGCGCTTCCGGGCCGTGATCCAGGATCTGTTCGCCGGCACCCAGCCTTACATCGGATTGAAGCGCCGCTTATTCTCGAATCTCGCCGGAACGCTGTACGAAGCTCTTGCAAGCCTGGCGCGGGAACGAGTTGGGTTGTCAGCGGGGGCCGAGCTGTAAATAGTCGCGCTCTCACGCTAGAATTGAAATTGAATCCTTTTCGTTGGAGTGAGAAGCCATGCCGATTTTTGAATATGTCTGCGACGATTGCGGGACCAAGTTCGAAAAGCTGGTCCGCGGTAACCAAGCGCCGGAAGCTTGCCCCAATTGCGGCCAAACGCACCTGACCACAGCGCTCTCCACCTTCGCCGCCCACGCGAATGGAAAGACCAAAGCATCGGAGTTTCCAGCCTGCCCCGGCGGGATGTGCCAGACGCCGGACATCTGCGGGCGCAACTAAATCGGAATAGCGCAGGTATTCAGCAGGTGCCGCGGTAGTGCAGTTGACTTCCGCCGCAGCCTCGGCTATCCTTCTGAAGTGCCGACGATTCAACGGTTTGTCGGGTGAATTGGGTACTTTGAGGCTTCTCGGAGGTCGCACTAACCCAGTTATTCCGGATGTGCTTTTTGGCATCCGTGTATCCTTACCTGCCGTTGTAGTAGCATGAACTCGGGAGTTGGGCGATGGCCAGCACAGCGGATGAGCGAAATCTAAACCCGCCCGTGTCCACTGAAGAAGCGGACTACGAGCAGCTCATCGAAGACTATACGCATTTCGAACCGCCGCACGAAGGCGAGCTGCTGCAGGGCCGTGTCCTAAGGGTTCATCCCACCGACGTAATCGTTGATTTTGGCTACAAATCCGAAGGTTTGGTTCCGATCGAGCAATTCCTGCAGCCGGATGGAAATATCCAGATCCATGTGGGCGACCTGATCGATGTGGTCATCGACCGGCAGGGCACGCAGCCGGAAGGTTACACGCTGCTCTCTCATCAGAAGGCCAGCCGCCTGCGCTCGTGGGACAATCTGGACAAAGCTTATCGCGAAGGGCTGGTAGTTTCCGGACGCGTAACGGGCCGCATCAAGGGCGGTCTTACGGTGGATGTCGGAGTGCCCGCTTTCATGCCCGGATCGCAAATCGATACGCGGCCGATTCACAATCTGGACTCGTTCCTCGGCCAGGACATTCCAGTCAAAGTGGTCAAGCTGAACCGGCGCCGCGGAAACGTGGTGGTTTCGCGCAAGATGGCGATCGAGGAGGAACAGAACGCCCGCAAGAGCGCGGCGCTCGAAACTCTGCAGGAAGGAGCCGTGGTGGCCGGGGTCGTCAAAAACCTCACCGATTACGGCGCGTTCGTCGATCTGGGCGGAATCGATGGGCTGCTGCATGTCAGCGACATGTCCTATGGCCGCGTCACGCATCCCTCCGAACTCATCAATGCCGGCGACAGCATTACGGTAAAGGTGCTCAAATTCGATCGGGAAAAAGAGCGAATTTCGCTGGGCTTAAAGCAATTGAATCCCGATCCCTGGGAAAGCATCGCGGAGCGCTACCCGTCCGGCTCGCGGATTATCGGTCGTGTAGTGAGCGTCACCGATTACGGCGCCTTTGTCGAGCTCGAGCCGGGCGTCGAAGGTCTGATCCATATCTCGGAGATGACCTGGAGCCGGCGCATGAAGCATCCGAGCAAGGTGGTCAAGGTCGGCGATCAGGTGGAGTCGGTGGTGCTGGACGTTCGCCCGCGCGACCGCCGTGTTTCGCTCGGCATTAAGCAGCTGGAAGCGGATCCGTGGACCACCGTCGGGTCCCGCTATGACATCGGCTCGGTGGTGGAAGGGCGCGTGCGCAAGCTCACCGATTTCGGCGCTTTTATCGAAATCGAGGAAGGCGTGGACGGCCTGGTTCATATTTCCGATCTTTCCTGGACCAAGCGCGTCAAGCATCCTTCCGAAGTGCTGAAGAAAGGGCAGCTCGTCCAGGCCGTGATCCTGAATATCGACGCACCCAACCGCCGGCTGTCACTGGGTGTCAAACAGCTCCAGCCGGATGCCTGGGAATCGTTCTTCCGCGCGCATCAGGTGGGCGATGTCGTGCGCGGCCGGGTATGCCGTGCCATCAATTTCGGGGTGTTCGTGGAGCTGGCGCCGGGAGTGGAAGGATTGTGCCACCGTTCCGAGATTCCCAGCGCGTCCGACCATCGCGCCGACGAACCGGCCTTGCCTATCGGCGAAGAAATGGATTTCAAAATCGTCAAGCTCAACGAAGCGGAAAAGAAAATCGGTCTTAGCATTCGCGCGCTCGCCGACGATGAAGAGCGAACCAGGCTGGAGGATTATCAACGCCACGCCGCGGCGGCCACCATGACTATAGAAGAAGTCATGAATATTCGGGTCAAGGGTGAAGGCCGCTAAGCTGGAGCGGGTTTAAAACCAGAGTACAAATGGAGAAAAAATAAGACATGACGAAGGCCGAGTTAATCGAGGAAGTCTCCCGGGTTGTGGAAATGACCCGCAAGGACTCCGAGGTGATCGTCGAAGCCATCTTCGACAGCATCGTGCGTTCTCTGCGCGGCGGCGACAAGATCGAGATTCGTGGTTTCGGCAGCTTCCGGACGCGCCAGCGCCAGCCGCGGGTGGGACGCAATCCGAAGACCGGCACACGCGTCGAGGTGCCTTCCAAACGCATCCCTTATTTCAAACCCAGCAAGGAATTGAAGGACCTGGTGAATACCTCCAGCGGCGAATCCGCCCAGCCGGCCGCGGCTCCTCCCACTACCCCCGATGGAACCAGCGGCGGGACCCCAGCCTCACACTAAAACCGCTGCTCGCGCTCTTCCTTTTTATGGACTATCTCTGGAGTCCGTGGCGTTATCAGTACGTCACGGCGGCGCGGTCGGAATCGGCCTGCATTTTTTGCGAGTATGCCGGCTCGAAAAACGACCAGGAAAATCTGGTTGTTTACCGCGGCCAGCGTAACTTTGTTCTGCTGAATCGCTTTCCCTATACCAGCGGGCACGTGATGGTGGCGCCTTACGAGCATGTCGACACACTCCTGGCGGCTGCCCGGGAAACTTTAGAGGAAATGATCCTGCTGGCGCGCGAATCCGAACGCCATTTGCGCGCGATCTATCGGCCGTCTGGTCTGAATCTGGGAATGAATCTGGGCGAAAGCGCGGGCGCCGGCATCGCCGCTCATGTTCACATGCATGTGCTGCCGCGCTGGGCCGGCGATACCAGCTTCATCACCACGGTGGCGGAAACGCGCGTCTTGCCCGAGGATCTGGGCGAGACCTGGCGCAAGCTGCACGCGGCCTTCAGCTAAGGCGATCCCTTTAGTCTTTTAAGAGCTTCGTACCATTGAACCCCACAGGTTCGGCGCTCATAATGGAAATCCCGTTATGCAAGTTGCGCGCGAGCTACGCGGCGAAGACCGGGACATCTGCCGGGGCGACGTGCACTTAAGCATGGATGACTCGGGCCACGAATTTCCCGCCGAGCTCGTGGATGTCTCAAGCAATGGCTTCCGCGTGCGGCACTCCGATCCGCGCTTGCAACCCGGACGCGAAGTTCGCTTCCAGCACCGCATCTTCGCCGGTCGCGCCAAGGTAGTGTGGACCGCGCTGGTGGGCGGGCAGACGCAAAGCGGATTGCAGATCGTTCGCGGCTGAACTTCTTCGCAGCTGAACGTCAGGGGCTGCTTTTGGCAATCTGCGGAGGCAAGCTGTAAGGGACTTCCAAGACCACGTCCACGTCCACCGGGACGCTATCGCGCGTGGCCGGCTTGAACTCCCAGGCCGCCAAATCCTGCAGCACCGCCTGTTCGATTCCGGGGCCCAGGTTTCGCAGGAAGGTCAATCCTTCCAGCTTTCCGCTGGCGCGGATAATTCCCGCCACTTGAACGCGCAGTTCGGTTCGGGCGCCCGCCAGCACCGGCTCGACTGATTCATATTTGCGCAGCGGCAGAGGCGCGCGCACGAAAGGCGTATCGCCGGGTTTGGCTTCGCGCTCGGCGAACCACACAATCCAATCGCCCGAATACGGCTCGAAGTTTTCGATCGGTATCACCATGGTGTAAACGTTGCGCCCCAGGAATCGCGCATCGAGTGCGCGTGGAATGGTGCGTGCGGCGGGGCGCAAAGGAACCGACAAAGTTGTGACCGGGATGCTGCGCATCTTGTCGGCGTACAGAACCACTTTTCGATTGGCGTTCACCTTGGGAGCTTCGGCGATCTTGCTGCGGTCTTCGCGGATGGTCAGGTTGGGAACTCGAAGCCCGCCGCCGCTGACATCGCCGGTGGCCGGCTCACCCACGTTGGGCGCCCTGGAAAATGCGCCCGAGCGCGCGCCATCCGGCACTGGTCCGTTTCCCGGATGGAGACTCACCGCCGCGACGTCGGTCTTGCCATTGCCGGCGACATTCTCCGGACCTGGGGGCGCATTGGGAGGCGGTGCAATCCCTTTCGAAAAGGCCGCGGTGCCCATGCCCTCGGGAAGTGCCATGCGCGCAGAGCCTGCGCCGGTGATGGATGCATCCGGAAGAGGCACATCCGCCACTTCCACGCGAACCGGCAGCCGAGGAGGCAGGGCGGAAGCCGGCGGCGGCACGAATGCCTTCAGAGGTTTGGGGATTTCGACCGGCTTGACGTTTTCATCCTTGGCCTTGTTCGGATCGCCCTTTGGATCGGGCGGCGACAGGTTGGCCTGCTGGGCTTTGGGAGCGTCGATATTGGGCTTCTCTACTTTCGGCGGTTGAGGCGGTGGAGGCGCTAGCCGAGGAATCGCGCTGGCCGCCCGCAGCACGATGTTAGGCGCCGCCGTGTCTTTCGGAATCTCAATCTTGGGTACCGGCCGCCAGATGATCTGATTGGCCGATTTCGCTTTCGGCGCCGTGGCGATGACCGCATCTCGCGAAAACTCGCGCCCGCGCGGTTGCGGGAAGGTGCCTATCCGTTCGGTGGCCGACACGTCCGGTAGCGATTTTTTGTAGTTGTAATAGACGATCTTGTGCTCATTGGGCCGGATCAGCTCATCGTAAATGGGCCGCTTGGATGCAGGTTCGTATTGGTACGGCGAAATCAGCCCAAGCCCTAGAATCGCCAGGGTATGCACGGCCACCGACGTGAGAAACGATACCGGGCGGAACTGGTATCCGGTCACGGAGGTTGGACGCGAAACAGAGGCCGAATTACTCATACGCACGCGGACCTTCAGACTCATGCCATATTGATCCGGAGGGCCGATCCTGGACTCATAAGTCTCTATCGGGCAAAACGCTTTTGGGCTCCAGCGGGCTAGTTTCCAGCCGGAATGCGCCGCGATTCGGGGCGGGTACGAACTGCGGACAATTCTCCAATAACACCGTGCACAACGCAGCGGGTCGCGATTGTTACTTTCTTCCGCGTACGCGCCCCGCGCTGTGCGCTCACATGAGCAGAATACCAGAGTCCGAGCGCGGTATCCATGACCGTTAGTACTGGTTCTGACCTTGCGCTTCCCGTGGCCCAAGCGCGGCATCGAGGGCGGACTTGCGGCCCGGCGACACCACGAAAAGTCCTGCCGGAAACCTACGATAGCTCAACATCTGGTCATAGATCAGGTTTTCCTGGCTGAAATTAAGCGCCAGGCCAGCCAGGTATTGCAGCCGCAGGTTTCCGTCCCGGTTGATTGCGGCCGAGGCCAGCCATTGTTTCAGATCCGGACCGCGGCCGGCATAGGTGGTCAGCAAGCCCATCGCGGATTGGAAACCGACATCCGACAGTGACTTCGCGACCCCGGCATAAGCCGGTGAAGCCAGCCGCTGCTCGATCGCATCCACGTCGATTTGAGCCTTCCCGTCCTGTCCGGCGAGTACGATATCGTATCCTCCGCCTCCGCTCTCGTTGGCCCAGATGGTGCCATCTGGAAACACGTCGAAGAAGGTTGCGATCTCGCTCTTCACGGTCTCCAAATCGGTTTCGTACAAAGGCACCCACTGGGTGACGATCCCGCCCGGATTCAGGTGCGCCTTCACCAGCTCGAAATACTCTTTTGAGTACAGCGTGGCGCTGCCTTTTACCCAGGGATGAATTGGATCCGACGTAATGATGTCGAACTTATCGGGTGAGGTCAGGATGTAATGGCGTGCGTCGTCATAGACCATGTGAGTGCGCCGGTCGTGTAAGACGTCGTAGTTCTCCTTGGCGAAAAAGATGCTGGCGATGCGCGGCACCAACGGCTCCATTTCGCAGATCACGATCTGCCGCATACTGGGGTATCGAGTAAACGAACCCGCGGTAACGCCGGCGCCGAATCCTACCACCAGAACCGATCTCGGCTGCGGGTGGAACAGCCCGGGCAGATGGCCGAGCATTCTTTGCAGGCGCATATCGTAAGGCTCGGTGGATGCTTCCACCTTGCCGCTGACGTGAAACTGCACCGCGCCGTCATCCCACTGGGAAATCGCGATGGACGAACTCATCCCTTCGCCGGCATAGAGGATGCGCGCGCGGCTGGAAGAGGTCATAATGCGGCGCCCGTAGGCGATGAGCATCCCGGGAGTAGACGGAACCGTTACGACCAGAAGCACGGCGGCGGCGATGGAAGCGGCCAGAGCCAATGCCCCGGCTATTTTTCTCGAAGACGCCACCAGGGGAGCAAGCAAAACCAGGCCGCCGATGGTGGAAAGCACGATCAAGATGCGCTCGGATCGCGCGGTGCCAATCTGCGGGATCAGCAGCATGCTGAAGCTGAGCGCGCCCAGGATGGCGCCGGCGGTGTTGGCGGCGTAAATTCCACCCACCATGCGACCTGGATCTTCGCCCGGCGCTGCTACG
>DATJWJ010000268.1:0-4914 GCA_035501355.1 Bryobacteraceae bacterium
TGCGCCCGCCGCTTGATGGTGGGCACGGATCACGGTGGCGTCGATCATCTGAACCGTTTTGGGAGCGGCCCCGCTTCCCGCCAGCGTCTCCAGCAACAGGTCCCACAATCCCGATAGGCTCCAGCGCCGGAACTGCTGATAGACCGAATTCCACTCGCCCAATTCTTCCGGCAGATCGCGCCACGGTGCCCCGGTGCGCACGATCCAGAAGATGCCGTCCAGCGTGCGCCGGTGCTCGGCTGGCCGCCCGGTCCTCGACTTCACAAATGGCTCGAAAAAAGCCCATTCCGCATCGCCCATCCGTCCGCGAATCAATTCTGTCTCCCTCCAAGAGGCAGTCTTGAATCACATCACCGCTTGCCTGAGAATCTGGAGGGTTCTGTGAGGTCGCGCGGCACGGATGTGGGGTGAGGCGCAATGAGCGACCTCATTGAAGCCGGATTGAACAAACCCGCGGATGGCGAACAGATTATGGGTATTTTGGCGGCGCCAATTGCACCCGGACGACGATCGGGTCATTCCGAACAGCGATGGGGATGCTTCGCGTAGAACTGCTGATGCTGAAATCGGCCATGATGACCATTGCAATGAAGAGAGTGGCAGCTCTCGTGGCGCGGGAACCGTCATACGTCTCGCGGATCAAGCGTTTTGGCAAGGCGATCCCAGACGGCGCGGATTGCGTCGCTATCGGAAGGTAGCAATGCGGACGATGTCGTCGACTCATGAGCTGTTCCAGAAGGAAGGATGACAAGGTGCAGATGGCGCCGGCCTGTCGAGTGTGACCATTGCTTCGCCACAACTGGGGCAGAGGTGAAGCGGTATCGCGGTCTGGCAGCGATGGCGCTCGCGATGGTCCCGAACAACTGCGGGAGGCTTTGTCGGTGACGCTGCGGTCAAGAGCTTACGACAGAGCGCAAGCTTGCCAGCACGATGACCATTGGCAAAGAAGCCGTAATGCCGAATGCGGTGGAAGCCATCCGGCAAAGAATGCAGCAAGAAGCGACGGATGAACTCATCGGCATCGAGGGTCATAACCTTGGTTTTGCCGTGATGGCGATAGTCCTTCCAGTGGAAGCCGACGCGGCCCTCGGCCAGGCTGACGAGCCGAGAGTTGGAAATCGCCACACGATGGGTGTAGCGGCCGAGATAAGCGAGTACAGCATTGGGCCCGCCAAATGGCGGCTTGGCGTAGACCACCCATTCGATCCGCCGCAACTCGGCAAGACGGTGTGCGAAGACCGCCGGCTGCGCAAGTTCGACGAGATCGCCGAAGAAGCCCAGTTCACCGGCATCGAACGCAGCTTGCAGGTTCTCCAGGAACAGCCGGCGAAAGAGACGTGACAGCACGCGTACCGGCAGGAAGAAGCCAGACCGGCAGGCGATCCAGCGCGTTGCGTCGAACGCAGGACCGCCACCAGGCACGACACAATGCACATGTGGATGATGGTGCAGATTCTGGCCCCAAGTATGAAGCACCGCGAGGATGCCGATCTCGGCGCCCAGATGTTTTGGATCCGCTGCGATCGTACGTAGCGTCTGGGCCGCGGCCGTGAACAGGATGGCATAGACCGCAGCCTTGTTCTGGAATGCAATCTCCGCTGCCGGCGCAGGCAGCGTGAAGACGATATGGAAGTAGGGCACCGGCAGCAGCTCGGCTTGGCGTGCGGCGAGCCACTCGGCCCGGGCCGCACCTTGGCACTTCGGACAATGCCGGTTGCGACAAGAGTTATAGGCGCAACGGATCAGTCCGCACGAAGGGCAGACTTCCGAATGGCCGCCGAGCTCCGCCGTCCGGCAAAGTTCGATGGCACTCATTACGCGACGCTCGACACGCCCGAGATGTCCGGCGTGAGCCTGACGGTAAGCATCGCCGTGGCGGCGGAAAATATCCGCCACTTCCAGTCCCGAGGACATGGCGCCGCTCTCAGGCGGGCGGCACCACCTCCAGCTTCAGCTTCTCGAGCGGGCTCGCCGTCTTGGCAATGAGGCCGGTCGAGACCCGCGTATACCGCGCTGTACTCGACAGGTTGCTGTGCCCGAGAAGCACCTGGATGATGCGGATGTCGGTTCCATTCTCCAAAAGATGTGTGGCGAAGCTGTGCCGCAGCGTATGCACGGTGACACGCTTGCTGAGTTTGGCCGCGGCACAGGCCGAACGGCAGGCCGAGTAAAGCACCTGCACGTCGATCGGCCCGCTCTTGTCCCGGCCGGGAAACAACCAGTCCTTGGGCCGCGCCAATCGCCAGTAGGTGCGCAGAATATTGAGCAGCTGCACCGACAACATGACGTAACGGTCCTTGCCGCCTTTGCCGTGCTCGACGCGCATCACCATCCGCCCGCTGTCGATGTCGCCAATCTTGAGGCCGACGGCTTCCGAGGCCCGCAACCCCGCGGCGTAGGCCGTCGTCAGTGCCGCGCGGGTCTTAAGGCTTGGAACCGCTTCGAGAAATCGCACCACCTCGTCCTCACTCAGCACGAGCGGAAGTGTGCGCGGCTTGCGTGCGTAGGCGATCCGTTCGGGAATCTCGCCATGCCCAAGCGTCACGCCATAGAAAAAACGAAGAGCGCAGACCGTCTGGTTCAGCGCCGCCCAGGAAATCCCTTTGGACACAAGATGAACTTGAAAAGCTCGCACATCCTCAAGACCCAGCCGGTCCGGAGAGCGCTTGAAATGCTCGCTAAACTTCACCACCGCATGAACGTAAGATCGTTGCGTTGCCGGCGACAGATTGCGGACGGTCATGTCTTCGATCATGCGGCGGCGCAGAGGGCTTATCTCAACCATCGGGCTATCTCCTGTCTGTTGGATTGGGCTTGAAGAACCGCAATCCTTTCAGACGGGAGACCGTCCACGCGACACCGCAAAAATCCCGCGCAAGCGGGTTAGTTCAATCCCTTTGTCAACACGACCTAATTTAGGGTGTTCTTGAAAGCGGTCGTTTCTATTGTACGAATCTTCGCTGACGGAAAAATGGCCTAGTACCTCTGCACAGAGGAAATGACGGGTTGGAGTTTGGGTAAGGTGTCCGGGTCTATGCGGAGTTTGATGCTCCTGGCGACGCCTGGTTTTCGGCTGATGAAGCCAAGGCGTTCGAGGGTCAGCACCATCTGGTGGACGGTTGGGGGCGTGACGGCGAAGAAGCGCTGCATATCGGCCTCGGCCGGTGGGCGGCCCATGACGAGCGTATAGGCATGGACGAAGGCCAGGTACTGGCCTTGCCTTTCGGAGAAGGCTGGTTTTTGGATCGCGGTGTCCACGTCACATAGTTTGATTCAGATGGGCCTCGAATCACAAGGAGGCCCTGATGAATATCCGCTACCGCGTCGAACTAACCGTCGCCGAACGATGCGAATTGGGTGCGCTGTTGAGCGCCGGAAAGCATCCATCGCGCAAGCTGAAGCGGGCTCAAATCCTGTTGGCCGCCGACGGGGGTGTGATGGACGAAGATATTGTGGAGACGGTTGGTGTGGGGGATTCCACCGTTTACCGGACCAAGCGCCGCTTTGTGGAAGCTGGTTTGGACGCGGCCCTCAGCGAGGAACCGCGTCCCGGAGCGGAGCGCAAGCTCACGGGCAAGGAAGAGGCCCTGCTGGTGGCGACGGCCTGCTCGAAGCCGCCGGCCGGGCGCTCCCGCTGGACGCTGGAGTTGTTGGCCGGCGAACTGGTCAAGCTGACCGAACATGAACGCCTCTCCCGCGAAACGGTACGCCGGCGCTTGGCGGAGAACGATCTGAAGCCCTGGCGCAAGGACATGTGGTGCATCCCCAAGGTCGATGCCGAATATGTCGCCCGCATGGAAGATGTGCTCGACCTCTATGCCGAAACGCCCGATGAAAAGCGGCCGGTGGTTTGCTTCGATGAAAGCCCGACACAGTTGATCGGCGAGGTGCGCCCGCCGATCCCGGCCAAGCCGGGACAGCTGGAGCGCTACGATTGCGAGTACCGGCGCAACGGCACGGCCAACCTCTTTGTCTTCCTGGACGCGCACCGGCCGTGGCGCAGGGTGAAAGTCACGGACCGGCGCGCGGTGGAGGACTTCGCCCAGTGCATGCGCGAGATCAGCGATGTTCACTTCCCCAAGGCCGAGAAAATCCGCGTCGTGGCGGATAATCTGTCAACCCATTCGCCCAGCGCGCTTTATCAGGCGTTCCCGGCGGCAGAGGCGCGACGCATCCTGCGCCGGCTGGAGTTCCACTACACCCCCAAGCACGCAAGCTGGCTCAACATGGTCGAAATCGAGATCGGCGTCCTGCGCAGCCAGTGCCTCGACCGGCGCATCGATAGCCGTCAAAAGCTGGTTACGGAAATCGCAGCCTGGGAACGCCAGCGCAACAAATCCGCCGCCCGCATCAAATGGATGTTCACAGCAGAAAAAGCCCGCGCCAAAATGGCACGCGCTTACCCTGTCCCGATCAACGAGTCATAATCACTGTGCAGAGGTACTAGCGCAAGCGCTCCACGTTCAATGCCAACGAATTCGTCCTCCGTACGGTCGTGTGGAAAGCGGAGGGCGAAGATCAGAAATCCCGCGTATCCTGCGCCTTGTGCCAACGCCTGCAGGATTTCCTGAATCAGCAACAGAGGCGGATGCGCTTGCAGCATGGCGTAGAAAGCAAAATATTGGCCGGGATTGAACCAGCTGACGAAGACAAAAAAGCCGACTGTCATCGCGCAAAATCGCTGCCACGCCACGCAGAAGGCACGCAAGAGCACATAGAGTGCCGCGATTTCATCGAGCATCAGCATGAAGCGAGCTACTGGATTCAGCGGATCCACCTTTGACGTCAGCGCCACCTCCGCATGCTTACCTTCAGCAACGATCGGCAGAGTGACCGTAATTCCCGGTCGCACGTAGGAAAGACCTCCCATGCCACCGAATATCGCAAGCATGTCGCCGCAGAGCTTACTGTTCG
>DATJWJ010000269.1:0-35251 GCA_035501355.1 Bryobacteraceae bacterium
TGTGGTCGTAGTCGGCCTCGCGAAAATAAAACCAAATGGAGGCATTGGGAGGGACAACGTTGGGTTGATCGCCGCCATTGGTGATGACGTAGTGAACGCGAGTGGCCAGTCTCAAGTGCTCGCGCCGGAATTCGTACCCCATGCTCATCAGCTCGACGGCATCCAGCGCCGATCGGCCACGCCACGGTGCTCCGGCGGCATGCGCGCTTTCGCCTTTGAACATGTATTCCACCGACACCAGGCCGTTTCCGCCGCCAGGCCCGTACGCGGTGCTGAGGTTATTGCCGACGTGCGTGAACATGACAACGTCGACATCCTTGAACAGTCCGGCGCGCACGAAATAAGCCTTGGTGCCAAGCAGCTCTTCGGCCACGCCCGGCCACAGCTCGATGGTCCCTTTCAGATGCTCACGCTCCATCACTCGCTTCACCGCCAGCGCGGCCAAGATGTTCAGCGGTACGCCGGAGTTGTGCCCTTCGCCATGGCCAGGAGCTCCCTCGATCATCGGCTCGTGCCAAGCCACCCCGGGTTTCTGCGAGGCTTGCGGGATGTCGTCGATGTCGGAGCCGAGCGAGATCACCGGCTTGCCCTCGCCCCAGGTGGCCAGCCACGCGGTGGGAATCCCAGCGATGCGATGCTGAACTTTGAATCCTTCCTTCTCCAGGATTCCAGAGAGATATTTCGACGTCTCGAACTCCTGGAATCCGAGCTCGCCGAAACTGAAGACGCTGTCCACCATCACCTGCGCTTGTTTTTTCATTCCGTCGATCTGGCCCGCCAGATCGGCCTTTATGGAAGCTTCTTTCTCGGCAGTGGCCTTATTCTGCCCAAACAGACACAAGGCGGAAACGGAGAGGGTCAGGGCGAACTTGTACATCGGTGTACATCCTTTCATTAGGTACAGTCTACGCCAAGGCGCGCCAGCCGCGGTGTCGGCTTAGAAATTGAACTCCTGGATCAGCGGCGGATTCTGATCATAATCGCTGTAGCGGATCCAGGTTGGACGCACTACGAAATAAGTGATGCCCGGCCAACTGAGGCGGGCCGGGCCATCTAGCCACTTCTTGAAGTACACCTCTTGGTAGGCCGCGAGTTCGCCGCCGCTGGGCTGGCACGCGTCGCCCTGGAACTGCACTGTTGTCTCGCCCGCCCATCCGACGACAAACGAGCAAGCGGGTTTTGTGACGAGGTTGCGGTACTTGCGCGAGCTCTTGACCGTATCGAAGATGATGTCAAGCGCGGGCGTGACCGCGATTCCGACCAGCGCCGATTGCGGAACCCCTTCCGGCGAGACACTTCCTAGCACGCCGAGTTTGTGGCGGTCCAGGAACTCGAACAAATCGGACTTGGTGACGCTCGAAGCGGCCATGCTCAAAGATCGGGCTGTGGCGGGGCGGAAGTCAAGCAGGTCCTAACGAATTCTTTGCGGCTACGTAGGATATACTGTACCCTTACGAGATCAAGTGGAGGATAGAGTATGAAAATCATGATCCCGATCATTCTCGGCGCGTTGGCGATTTCAACCTGCGCGGTCGCGCAAACGAGTGAGGAAATCGACCGTGCGTTGACCGCCGCACCGCGCAATATGCACGACGGAGCCACGGTGATTAAATGGAAGGCCGACTATACTTACGAAACCCTAAAAAAGGGAACCAATAAGTTGGTCTGCTATGACCGCTCCGCCGAAGCGGGCCGCCCAGCATTCGCGGTGCAATGCACCACCCTTGGCAACTTGCCTCGCGTCGCGCAGAACCGGAAGTTCGAGGCGATTGCCGATAAGAGCGCCAGGCAGGCCGCGATCGATGCCGCCGAGAAAGACGGAACGCGGGTGAAGCCGGAGTTTGGGTCGGTGTTTATCTCCGTGAGCGGGCCGGACAAGGAGCATGCTCATCAGCACACCACCATTGCCGTACCGGGCGCGACTAAGGAAACGCTGGGGCTGCCCGACACCCCGGGTCAGGGCGGCGCGTGGGTGATGAATCCAGGCACGAGCACGGCGCACATCATGACGCCGGGCAGCTAGCCTAAGACCGGCGGGCTAAGACTCACTCGCCCCTCGCGGGCTGAAACCGGTGTACCGGGGGCGGCACGGGCGAATCCGCGCCCTTGACGCTTTTCCAAATAATGGCGTTTAGCAATCCGGCCGGATTGCGGTCCACATCGTCCCAATCCATCTTGGCTGAGGCTTTCGCTCCCCAGGCATCTTTGGAATTTTTTGCTTCCAGATTCACTTGCGGCGGCAGGTGATTGAATGCCGTCAGATCAGCCTTGGTACCGAATGACGTGTACATCGGGGTGGCGGCCGCATCGTATTGGCTCATGGGTGGCAAGCCCAGCAGCAACTCCATGGTGCGCAGCATCGAACTGGTGGTGTACAAAGTGCTGTCCACCTTCTCCCGGCGGATGTAAGGGCTGATCACCAAACCCGCGGTGCGATGCGCGTCCACGTGATCCGGACCATCCTGCGCATCGTCCTCAATGATGAAAATCGCCATCTCGGGCCAATACTTGCTGTGCGAGACGCGCTCCACGATCTGGCCGACCGCGAGATCGTTGCTGGCCACCATCGCCACGGGCGTGTAGCTTCCGGGCCGTGTTCCGTTGGTATGGTTTTCCGATAAGGCCATCACCATGAAATTGGGCAGGCGCTTGTTGGGATCCTGGCTGTCGTAGTTCTTTTCGTATTGGTCGAACTCGTGAATGAATTCGGCCGCATTTTCGGTGTCGCGAACGGCCATCCGCTTGAAGCCCGGGGCAACGTGGCCGGCCAAACTCTGCCAACTCGGCGATGCTTCCATGGTAGTGCCGTCGCTGGCGCGGCTCGCATATTCGCCATAGCTCCGATAGGTGAGTCCTTTTCGCCGCGCGGCATCCCAAATGTTCCCAGCGCTGGGTACGTAGGCCGCGTTGCGATCCGACTTGCTATGGCCGCCATAGGTGATGGGCCATTGTTTTTCGTTCGCGTCGGTCGCATAGGCGGCGTTGGACCAGGAATGCCCGTCCTCGCTCACCTCGCCGTCGCAGTACAGATTGTCCAGGAGCACATATTGATCCGCCAGCGCATGCTGGTTGGGTGTCACGTTGCGGCCGAAAATGGCCAGGCGCGAGTCGCCATTGCCACGTGGCATGTCGCCGAATACCTGGTCGTAGGTGCGGTTCTCTTTGATGATGTACAGAATGTGCTTGATGGGCGAGCCAGCGCCGACGCCGGCGGGAACAATGCTCGCCTCGCGCGGCTCCTTGGCCTGGACCAACAAGCTGTCGTTGTACGGCGTATTCTCGTAAACCTTCTTAGTCAGTTCTTTCAATTCCGCGCGTAAATTCGCGACGCTCGCGATCTCGACACTGCCCTTCTGCAAACTTTTGATGCTTCCTTTTCCTTCGGGCCCTTCCGGCAGGGGGCTGTGCGGCCCGCGAATGTTGGAGTACGATCCGCTGCCTTTGCTGTTGCCGATGTACAGCTTCTGTTGCCGCGCCAGGAACGCCAGCGCCGACGGATACCAGCCGCTGGGAATGAACCCCAGCACCTCGCTCTTGGCGCGATCCGCCACGCGCACCACACCGACGTCGTTGTTGTCGGCGTTGGCGACATACAGCAATCCGTTGGCACGATCCAAAGCCAGCGCGTTGGGAGTGGAGCCTTCGGGGGCGTGAGGAAAGAGCGTGGTCGAAATTTTCTCGAGGACCGATCGCGTCTTGGTGTCGATCACCACCACGGTGTTGTCATTCGAGCAGGCCACAAACAGGCGGCCGTCGCCAGAAAGCACCATTTGGTTGGGATTGTCGCCCACCGCGATGCTGGCCACCATCTTCATGGCCGCGGTGTCGATCACGCTCACCGACTTGCTGGCCAGGTTAGAGACGTACAGAAACCGCCCGTCCTCGCTCGGGACCAAGTCGTAAGGGATCATCTCCACCGGAATGCGGCCCATCAGCTTACCAGTGCCGGTGTCAAACACCACGACGTTGCCGGTTCCGAATCCAGTACCACGGTTGGCGGCATACAAGATGTTCTTCTTAGGATGGTGCGTGACGCCCGACCAGAACAGTTCGGACTTGTCGACGCTCTCCTCGAGCGTGCTGGATGGCTGCGTGGAAAGCCGGCCGTTGGCATAATCGAAAACATAAATCGGCGCGCGCGTGGGATTGTGATCGCCGTCGGCATTGCCGCCGGAAACGTACAGGCGCTTGCCGTCGGGACTCCAGGCCATTCCATACCAGGCCGATTTCAGCGGAATCCGCTGAACGGCTTCGTCCGACTTGGTGTCGATGACTACCATCCCGTGCGGATTGAAGCCGGCCTGCATTGCGATCACCGCTGCTCCGTCCGGCGCCACCACCGCGTTGAGCACCATGTCCTCCGTGGGGATCGATTTGCCTATTGGCGTCAGACGCCATCCGTTGGGTAGCGCGTAGCCGCCAGAGATCGCTTGAGGAATATCTTGCGCGCAGGCCAGCGCCACGGCGCTTGAAATCAGAAACGCGATTAGCAGTGTTCGCATAGTTCTTTCGAGCATAACCCGCGTCCATGGCTTTCTGGTCACGGAATTATTTCGTTTCGATGACATCCGCCCGGGCGTGTCGAATGGGAGTACAATTTCGCCATGGTACATAGCGTCACGAAACCGACTTCCCGGCGTGATTTTCTGGCGCTGGCGGCCGCAACAACAGGTTCCGCTTTATTCCCGCGCACAGCTTCGGGCGCGTCAGGCGAACCTCGGCTCGAAGGCATTTTCCCTATCATGCAGACGCCTTTCACCGATTCCGGCGCCCTGGATTTGGAAACGCTGGCGCGCGAGGTGCAGTTCCTTCATCGCGTGGGTGTGCAAGGCATGACGTGGCCGCAAATGGCCAGCGAATGGCCGCAGTTGACCTTCGACGAGCGGTTGGCCGGTGCGGAAGCCATTATGCGCGCCAACAAAGCGGTGGACCGAGCAACGCGGCCCGCGGTTGTCATCGGCGTGCAGGCCAACGACATCGAGACCGCTGTGAAATACGCCCGGCACGCTGAGAAACTTTCGCCCGACGCGATCATCGCGATTCCGCTGAATCAAGGTAAGGACGAGGCCAAGCAGATGGAATACTATTCGGCTATCGGCGAGGCGTGCAGCCGTCCGCTGATCGTGCAGACGGTAGGGCAAATGAGCGTGGACCTGGTGCTGCGAATGGCCAAGCAAATTCCGACGCTGCGCTACGCCAAAGATGAAGCCGGCGCCACGCTCCCGCGCCTGACCGAATATGCCAAGCGCGGCCAGATCCTGCGCGGTGTGTTCAGCGGCAAGCATGGCCCGACCTTTTTAGATGAACTGGCGCGCGGCGCGGTGGGCAACATGCCCGCGGCCGGTTTCGCCGACCTGTATGTCGCTTCCTGGAAAGCCTGGATGGCCGGCCAGCGCGAGGAGGCCATGGAAGTGTTCAGCAAGACGCTGCTGCTCATCATGGACGCGCAAGCCTACGGCGTGGAGGGCCAGAAATATATTCTGCAATTGCGCGGCGTGTTTCCGAATACCAAGTGCCGCAGGCCGGAGACAGAGAGCCAGGTTCTTGACGACCAAGCCAGAGAAGCGATCCGGCGCACTGTCAATTACACGAAGCGCTGGTTCAAGGCGTAGGTCGCATTACCGCGCCGAAATCAGCGCGCGCGCCTTTTCGCGCAAGTAGAGGGGGAGCGCCCGAGCCAGCAGCGCCTGCTTGAATTGCGGGTGACTCAGTGCCCCGGTTGCATATCGCGCCAGTACGTCCGCCAGAGCCGGATTACGGCCGGCCGCTCGAACGATACGGTCAACGCGGCTGGCGTCGGCCAGCAAGAGGCGCTGGATTTGGACGCTTTTCGAAAGCTCGATGCCAATCTCGCGCCGCCAGGCCAGTTGGTACTCGCCGAGCCTGCTGCCGTCGAATCGTCGCGTCCGAATCGCCTTCACCGCGGCTCTCCCGGCATGCTCGCCGCTGACCATCGCGTAGTAAATGCCCTCGGCGGTAAAAGCATTCACGAATCCGCCGGCGTCGCCCGCGAGCAGCGCACGGTCGGTGTAGCTGCGCTCTAATGGCCCGGAAATCGGCAACGGGAACGCGCGAAAATGTTTTTCGTTCGACTCGCCCCGCAAGAGCCCTTTGAATTTCAATTCATCCGTAAAGGACTGGTGATACGAATAGTGTCTTCCACGCAATTGGGAAAGATAGTAGTCCAGCTTGAACCCGACGCCTAAGTTGACGTGCTGTTCCTTTGGAAAAACATATCCGTATCCGTACTGACCCTGAATCCGGTAGAACACATAGATGCGATCGCGGTCGCGCAGGTCCAGCTCGTCATAAGGCGTCTCCTCCATCATGTCGATCGCGTACTCGCTCTGAACTCGACCGGTACGCAACCCCGCGGCGCGCGCCGCCACGCTGTTTGCTCCATCGCAGCCCAGCACGATTTGGCAGCGGTAGTCCCTAAGTTCGCCATCGACATCCGCCGAGACTACGGCGCCGTCATCCCGAAAAACGATCTTGCGCACCAGGGCCGTCTGAAACTCCACGCCTGGGCGGGCGAGTGAAAACAGCAGATGATCGAACTCGCAGCGGCGGATCATCATATACAGCGGGTCTTCGGATTGATAATCCACCGCCGACCCGTCGGGGGACTCGAAATAGACCTTGGATATCCACTTAGCCGGGATTCCGGCCAGAGCGCTCGCGAGATACGGAAAGCGTTTTATCACTCGCGCGCTGATGCCGCCGCCGCAAGGCTTGTCGCGCGGAAACTGGGCTTTATCGAGCAACAGCGTCGCGATGCCCGCGTCTCCCAGCACTTTCGCAGCGGTTGCGCCCGCCGGTCCTGCTCCCACTACGATGGCGTCGAAATTCAATCCAGTAGTGTATCTGATGAGAACCTTCAGAGCGCTACTGCGGAAAGAAACCACGCAGGGCCGCGAAAATCGTTTGGATGAACCCGACTCCCGCTTGCGTGGCCGCCTGATCCTGATTGCTCGCAATCGGCACCACCACGCGAACCAACGCCGTATCGGTGTGGTTGAATCGCAACGCATCCCAGGCGGTGAACGCCGCCGCTCGAAACTCGCTCGCCACCACGCGATCGCGCGATTGGTACCAGTAGAGCACTACCGCCTTGTCCTCACCCTTCGACACGATGTAGCGATTTATTTCCATCGGCGCGGCGCGCCCGGCGATCGAAACCGGAATCACGTCGGAAACGCTCCACATCCAGCCGGCGCCCGGAAGACAATTCTTCGGAGAATGCGGCGTCTGGCCGGCTCTTTGGGTTTTGAAAAAAGCCACGAACAGATTGACGCCCCGCCCGTCGGGCGCCACGTAGTCGCGTGTTAAGTAATCATCGGCGCGCAGCGTAGTTTTGAGATCCTCATCCATAGGAGTCTCGCGAACCATCCGCCAGTCTCCGGCCTGATTCGGAAACGCGGCCAGCGGACGCGCCACAACAGCCGGCTCGCCGCGCGACAGGCCGTAGAACAGCGACCCTTGCGCAAGCAGTAGGACGGTAAGGATCTTCGCCGGCGTCCCGCTCAGGAAGTGAGGCATCGATTCACCACACGATGAAACAGCAGTACCAGCGCCAGCGCCGTAACGAACAACATCCAGCCTTCAGCCAGATGCATAAAGCCCTGCGCAAGGTCGGTTCTATACTCTCCGATCAGGCCCATCAACGTGACGCGCGCTGCATTAGCCGCGATGGCGATAGGAACCGTCGCGGCCAAAAGCACCCAGCGCATCCACACGCGCCGATCGAAGAAATACGCGTACACCAGGGCCAGAAAAGCCAGCGAAACAAGCGATCGGATTCCGCTACAGGCCTCCACCACCGATAGCCGCTGGCTGGCCAGCTCCAGCACGTTTCCATCGCGCAGCACCGGGACGCCGAGCGCGTTCAAAATCGTCTCCGCTACGCTCGATGCGAACAACTGCAGCGGCAGCGTCAGGTGCGCGTACACAATGGCCGGAATCGGAAACATGAAGGCGAGCAGAAACAGTGGAAACGCGAGTATCTTCAATGCCCGCGAGCCGCCGAGAAAGAGTACCGCTCCTGCCAGCGACACCAGAAACGCCGTTTCCGCTATGAAAACCTGCGCGGCCAGTGTCCCCAATACCATCTGCACGCCACCCCAGGCCGCCAGCATCAATCCCCAATAGTTTGGCGACGGCTTGATTGCGGCTAGCTCTCCGCGCTTGCGCCACACTATGTATCCGGCTACCAGCGGCACGAAAAACCCATGGCTCATGTCTTCGGCCGTGGCCCATTGCCGGGCCAATGCCCACAGCAGCGGCGCATAGCAGGCGATGAGCAGAGCGCTAAACCATGCCATGGCGGGCCATGCCAGTCGCGGTTGCGTCGCTATCGTGTCTTCGAGAAGGCTGCCGTCGTAGGTGGCCATGAACACCACTCAAACCCGGAATAACGCGGGTCCGGTGCGAGGGTTCTGATGGCAAGCACCCAAGCGGACTAAAATAGACGTGTGGGCGTTTTGCGCTTATTCGTCGTCCTCATTGTAGCATCGGGTCTATTTTCGCAGACCGCGATTTTCCCGTTGCGCGACATTCGCGCCGGCCAACACGGCATCGGCAAAACCATTTTCTCCGGAAATAAGATCGACGAATTTCAGGTCGAAATCCTGGGAGTTCTGGACAACGTCGGACCCAAGCAATCGGTCATCCTGGCGCGATTGTCCGGCGGCCCCCTGGATAAAACGGGCGTGATGCAAGGCATGAGCGGCAGTCCGGTCTACATCGACGGGCGTCTGGTGGGAGCGGTGGCGCTGGCGTTCAACTTCGCCAAGGAGCCGATCGCGGGAATTCGCCCCATCGAGGAAATGCTGGAAGTCGGCGCACAGCCTGCGGCCAACGCCGGGTCCCAGCGCGCCGCCGCACCCAAACGCGAGATCCCCTTCTCGCCCTCGGCCGTCGGCATCGATTCGGCCAGCTTGATCGAAATCGCCACGCCGGTTTCCTTCAGTGGATTCACTGCCGAGACTCTCGAGCATTTCGCGCCCGAGCTTAAGAAATTCGGCCTGGCGCCTAGGCAGGGCGTTTCAAGCGGCGGCCCGCTTCCCTCCAAGCTCGGAGATCCGAATCAACTCCGGCCCGGCGACATGATCTCGGTAAATTTGCTGTCGGGCGACTACGCCATCGGCGCCGAAGGAACCGTGACGCGGATCGACGGCAACAAAGTTTACGCCTTCGGCCATCGCTTCATGTCGGTAGGCGATACGGAACTGCCTTTCGCGCGGGCCAAGGTTCTGGCGCTGCTGCCGAATCTCGAAGCATCGTTCAAAATTTCTTCGCCGCAGGAATGGATGGGCACCATCACGCAAGACCGCAGCACCAGCATCTATGGCGAACTGGGCCGTAAAGCCGACACTGTTCCGCTTTCGGTGACGCTTAAGGACGGGCGCCGCGCACCGCTGGCGTACCACATGCAGCTGGTTCATGATCGCGTGCTGTCGCCGTTCATCATGCAGATGGCCGTGTACTCGATGATCGACGCCACCGAACGCACGCTCGGCATGGGAAGCTACTCGATTCGCGGCGCGGTGGAGTTTGAGCACAACCTGCCGCCTCTGAAGCTGGACAATACTTATTCCGGCGATTTCAACGTGCCGGCACAAGCTTCGATGGGCGTCGCTTCTCCGCTATCGGCGGTGATGACCGCGGGCTTCGATTCGCTCAAGATCAAAGGAATTAACCTGGCCATCGAAGCGTCCGAGCGCAAGCGCGCATTGCAGATCGACCAGATCACCGCATCGCGCAAAGAAGTACGTCCGGGCGATTCAATCGATCTGACTGTGACGCTCACGGGCGAGAATGGCGTAGAAGTAGTCAAGACCGTGCACTACAAAGTTCCGGTCGGCGCCCAGACCGGCGTACTCAACTTCACGGCCGCCGACGGCAACTATTCCAATCTGATCGACTACCAGCAGCTCGCCTCCACGCCACCCAAGTCGCCGACGCAGCTGGTGTCGTTCTTGAACAGCCTCCGTCCCAACGCGAACGCCTATGTGCGGGTGTGGCGTACAGATCCCGGATTTCAGGTGCAAGGCAGCGATCTTCCCAATCCGCCCGCTTCTATCGGGCTGATACTGTCGCGCGCGCAGGCCGCGCAGGGAATGTGGCTGCCGCGCGGTTCCAAGATTGACGAACTGGAGATCCCCACCGGCGACATTGTCGTGAGCGGATCGAAGACCGTTCCCGTGGAAATAAAAGAATGAAGCTCGTTATGTTCTTAATGCGCGGCGTTGCGGCGTGCTCCGTCGCCCTGGCCTCGCTTTCAGCCGCGACCACCACAACTTGGGAAATGAATTCCTATCAGGATTTTCTAAAAGGACATTTCACCGGTACGGCGCTTGACCGAGACGGCAAATTGCATCTCGCGCCCAAGCTCGAAACACTGTTCTCCTCCGGCCAGCCCGCGATTTGGAGCGTGGTTCAGGCGCCGGATGGCTCTTTCTACGCCGGCACCGGTCATCGCGGCCGTGTGTATCACGTCACCGCGTCAGGCGCCAGCACGCTGCTGTGGACTTCCGACGAGCCTGAGATCTTCGCCATCGCGGTCAATTCCTCAGGCGCGCTCTACGCTGCCAGTTCCCCGGACGGCAAGGTGTATCGCATCGAGAACGGAAAAGCTGTCGAATTTTTCGCGCCCAAGGCCAAGTACATTTGGTCGCTCTCATTCGCGCCCGATGGCAGCCTGTTTGTTGGAACCGGCGATCCCGGCAATGTGTACCGCGTCGATAAAGCTGGAAACTCCGAACTGTATTACGAAACCGGACAATCGCACGTTACGGCGCTGGCTTTCGATTCCAAGAACAACGTGCTGGTGGGCACCGAGCCCAATGGCATTCTTTATCGCGTGAGCGCCAAGGACAAAGCGTTCGTCCTGTATAACGCCAGCCTGCCTGAGATCCGCACCATTGCGACGTTACCTGACGGCACCGTGTACGCCGCGGCCCTGGGGGGCTCGGTGGCCAACCGCTCGGGCCCTTTGTTGCCGGCCATTGCGTCGCCTACCAGCATCACAGTGACTGCGTCGGCAAGTTCCATCACCGTTTCGGACTCGGCGGATACCAACGCGCAAGCAGCGCCGGATCTCAAAGTGAAACCCGACCCGTCCAAACAGGTGGTACAAGGCGCGCAGAACACCGCCGCCGTCAGTCCCCTGACCGAAATCCCCGGGGTCGAGAAATCCGCGGTTTATAAAATCAATCCCGACGGCACGGTGGAAACGGTGTGGAGCTCGAAGGAAGAAAACGTGTATAGCCTGGTTGCGGAGCCGAATGGTTCGGTCGCGTTCGCTACCGACGCACAGGGCCGGGTTTATCGCCTCAACCAGGATCGCAAGGCAACGCTATTGGTGGAAACCAATGAAGGCGAGGCTACGCGCCTGCTTCGCGATTCCGGCGGTCTGATTGCCGCTACTGGCGAAATGGGAAAGCTGCTTCGCCTGGACGCTTCCCAGAACGCGACGGGAACGTACGAGTCGCCCGTGCACGACGCGGGTTCGGTGGCGCGCTGGGGCCGGATCACCTGGCGCGCGCAAAGCGGTCAAGTGAGTCTCGCGACGCGTTCGGGAAACTCCGCACGACCCGATAAGACCTGGAGCGACTGGTCTGAAGCCCTCAGCGACCCGCAGAATTCGATCATCCCCAGCCCGAACGCCCGCTACATCCAGTGGCGCGCGGAGTTGAACGGCCCCGGGGCCGTGGCCGAGAACGTGCGGGTTTTCTATCTGCCGCAAAATAATCCGCCGGTGGTGCGAAGCATCAACGTCACCACCCAAGCTCCGGCGGCGAAGACTCCGGGCGCAGGGACGAATTCCACCAGTTCGGCCGCGTACAGCATTACGGTCACCGACACCGGCGATGTTTCCACTCCGGCGGGCACTCCGACGCAGACGCTTTCGCGCGCCGCCGGGTCGCAAATCCAGATCACCTGGCAGGCTGACGATCCGGACGGCGATCGGCTGGTCTATTCCGCTTATTTCCGCGGTGAAGATGAAACCGAATGGAAGCTGCTGCGTGCCAATGTCACTGAAAATTCTCTGCTGCTGGATGGCGACGTTCTCGCGGACGGCCGCTATTACTTCCGAGTGGTAGCATCCGACCGGCCGTCCAATGCCGCCGGCGCGGCGCGCGAAGACGAGCTGGTCAGCTCGCCGGTCCTGATTGACAACACGCCGCCGGCTGTCACACTCAGCGCCCCGCGCCGCACGGGCGATCACGCCGAGGTTGACGCCGACGTTGTGGATCAAACCAGCCCGCTGCGACGCTGCGAATATTCGCTGGACGCAGGCCCCTGGCTTCCGGTCGAAGCCGCCGACGGCTTAACCGATTCCCCGCGCGAACAGTTTCACATTGCGGTCGACAAACTGCGTTCCGGCGAACACCTCCTGGTGGTCAGGGCTTATGACAGCGCCAACAACGCCGGCCTGGCGAAAGTTGTGATTCGCTGACGCGGGCGGGATGCGCTCAGTTCCAAATTTCATCTCGCTTTAATCCAAATATGCGGTGAAATTTAATTGGGGATTGCGGATAAACTTAATCTTTCTTTCCTAGCATGGAAGTATGAAAACACTTCTCCTGTTCGCTATCACAACCATGCTGGGCGCAACCCTGACTTTTGCTCAGACCGCCAGCACTCCGGCCCCGAGCAACGCCACTAACAAGACGAACTCGACCACCAAGACCAAGAAGCATCACAAAGCGGCCAACAAGCAGGCCAGCAAGAGCACCCCGGCCAGCGCCGCTACGCCGGCCAAGACGAAGTAGCAACCTCGCAATCCTTATAAGCACGCAGCACGGGGCGCCGATGGCAGGTTCTCTAGCAGGAGAGCGTCGCGGAGTCCCGTGCACTTGCGACGCAGCGTCCCGTGCACTTGCTAGGATGGCTATGCATGCCGGTCTATCAAGCTGTAGTGCTCGCCATCGTTCAGGCTCTTACTGAATTTCTTCCCATCAGCAGCCAGGCGCATCTATGGTTCATTCCCTGGGTTTTTGGCTGGAAGGATCCCGGACTCACGTTCGATGTGGCGCTACACGCCGGCACCCTGGTGGCGGTTCTTATCTATTTCTTCCGCGATTGGGTGCAGATCATCGCGCACGGCTTCGGAATCAACGCCGGCCGCGACGAGGAATTGAGAAAGAACCAAGGCCTGCTGTGGCTGTTGGCCATTGCGACTATTCCGGCCGCAGTCGCGGGAATCCTGTTCGAAAAACAAGCCGACACGGTTTGGCGCACTCCTTACCTGATCGGCGCGATGCTGATCGTCATCGGCGCGCTGATGTGGATGGCGGAGCGGCGCGCGAAGGAAAACGGGGGCAAGAAGTCCATTGATTCAGTTGGCTGGGCGGACGGTCTCTGGATCGGCTTTTCGCAAGCGCTGGCTCTGATTCCCGGAACCTCGCGCAGCGGCATCACCATCACGACCGGGCTCTTCCGTGGCCTCAACCGTGAAACCGCCGCGCGATTCTCGTTCCTGCTATCTACACCCGTGATCGCCGGCGCCGTGCTCAAGAAACTGTGGGACGTTCACAAAGAGGGCGGATTCCCGCACGACATGCGGGTCCCCTTCGCGGTGGGCACAGCGGTGAGTGGTGTGGCCGGCGCGCTGGTCATCGCGGTCTTCCTCCGCTACCTCCGCCGCAACAGCCTGATGCCGTTTGTGTACTATCGCATCGTTTTTGGCATAATAGTAATCGCTCTTGCTGCATTCTTCCGCGTCGGCGCGGAATGAGAATTTTAGGACCGACTCGCTTCGAGCGCTTGAATGAAGCCGCAGGATTAGTGTTCCTGATTGCCGGCCTCTTCGTTACCCTCTCACTAGTCTCGTATCATCCCCAGGACCCCTCCTGGAACGCCGTTTCCGGCCTAACTCGCGCGCACAATCTGACCGGCCTGGCCGGAGCGCACGTTTCCGATCTGCTCCTGCAATTGCTGGGCTTCGGCGCGTTCGCGATTCCGGTACTGCTGTGGTTGCTGGCCTGGAAATGGATGCACTCGGAAGAAATAGAGAGCGCTGCGGTCAAAGTGTTCGGCGCCGCGCTGCTATTCTTGAGCCTCTCGACCGCGCTTTCGATCGGGCCCGTGTGGCGGCCATGGAGCGGGACGTTTTCCGCCGGCGGAATGCTGGGACTGGTGCTGGCCGATGCCCTGCGCGCTTCGCTTAATTTCGCCGGTTCCGTCCTGCTGACTTTCGTCTGCCTGATTCTTTCGCTGTATCTTGTCTCCACGTTCTCAATGTCCGTTGTGGCTCGCTGGTTCAGGGTGCCGATGAACTACTTCGTCATTCTTCGCGTCCGGTGGGATGAATGGCGCGAGCAACGCCGCGAAGCCGCTTTGGAGCGCGCCCGGCAGCGAGCGGAACGAAGGGCTGCTGAAATTCCGGAGGTCGAGGCTGAGTCGATTCCCATCAGCGAACCGGTTAGCCAGCAATTTTACGAACCCGAGGAAGCGCAGTCCGCGCCCTATGAAGAAATCCCGATTCACGAATTCGAAGATCATCCGCCGGAGGAAATTCCCGCTCCCGTTGCGGCCGAGCGTATGGAGCACTTCGCGCCGCCGGAACCCCTCGAGCCGATGGAGCCTGCGCCGGCGGTCCAATCCCGCCGTGTGCGCGAGCCACGGCTACGTGCTCCGGAAATGGCCGAGCATCCCGAGTATCGCCTTCCTTCCACCGCTTTGTTAAACGAAGTGCCGGCGCGGAATCCGTACGATTCGGCGGAGCTGAAGGAAATCGCCGCCCGAATCAAGTCCAAGTTTGAAGAATTCAACGTGCGCGGCAGCGTCGTCCAGATCAATCCCGGCCCGGTGGTCACCACCTTCGAATTCAAACCGGAAGCCGGCATCAAGTACACGCGCATCACGACGCTGAGCGAGGATCTTTGCCTGGGGCTGCAAGCCGAATCGATACTGATCGAGCGCATACCCGGCAAGCCGACGGTCGGGATCGAGGTGCCGAACACGCGCCGCGAAGTGATCAGCCTGCGCCAGATTCTCGAATCCGACGAGTTCCAGGATTCGCATTCGCGGCTGAGCATTTGTCTGGGAAAAGACATCAGCGGGCGGATCAAAGTGGCGGCGCTGGAGTCCATGCCGCACTTGCTGATCGCGGGTTCGACCGGCGCGGGCAAGAGCGTGATGCTCAACTCCATGATCATGTCCATCCTGGCCAAGGCGACGCCGGAAGAAGTGCGCATGATCCTGGTTGATCCGAAGCGCCTGGAAATGGGCCTTTATGAAGGAATCCCGCATCTGTTGACGCCTGTGATTACCGACGCCAAAAAAGCCACCAACGCATTGCGCAACGCGGTGCTCGAAATGGAGCGCCGCTTAAAGTTGCTGGCCGCGCAAGGCGTGCGGAACATCGACCAGTACAACAAGAAAATTCGGCAGTTGATGAACGAGCCGCGCAGCCTGTTCGAAGACGACGAGGAGACCGAGCCCGACGATCTGCGCCCACTCCCGTACATTCTGATTCTGATCGACGAGTTGGCCGACCTGATGATGGTGGAGCGGGCCAACGTGGAAGAATGTGTCACGCGTCTGGCGCAGATGGCGCGCGCGGTCGGCATGCACCTGGTGCTCGCGACCCAGCGGCCCAGTGTGGATGTGATTACGGGCCTGATTAAAGCGAATTTCCCGTCGCGCATCAGCTTCCGCGTGGCGACGCGCGTGGACTCGCGCACGGTGCTGGACGTGATGGGCGCCGAGCATCTGCTCGGCAAAGGCGACATGCTTTTCCTGCCTCCGGGTTCGTCGCGCTTGATTCGCGTGCATGGCGCGTTCGTGACGGAGGCGGAGATTAACCGCGTAGTCGACTTCTGGAAGAGCCAGGCGCGGCCCGATTATGACCAGAGCTTCCTGATCGCTCCGCCGTCCGAAGATGAGGAGGGAATCGAGGGCGCTGAGTTTGAAGCCGCGGACGACCCGGCATACACGGATGCGGTGCGTGTGGTGCTCGAAATGGGGAAGGCCTCGACTTCCACGTTGCAGCGCCGCTTGCGCCTGGGCTACGGCCGCGCGGCGCGGATCCTCGACATGATGCAACACGAAGGCATCATCGGCCCTCCCGACGGCAGCAAACCGCGCGAGGTGCTGAAGCGTCCGGATTGGCTGGAAGAAGTCGAGAGCCAGTTGCGGTAGACAGCCGCATTCGCGATAGAATTGCTGTCGCGAATGGCCGCTGTACGGATCCATAAAGTGTTCATCAGCCCGGACGGGCGGGAAAAGGTCGAACTGTTCGGTCCCAAGGAAGGGCTCTATGGCTTCCGGCTGTGGCAGCGCAAGCGGAAGGCGTGGCGGCGCATGGCGGAGGCCTGTCAACACGACTGCTACGTTTCGCTGTCCTCCGACGCTGGCGAACGAGTTAGCTGGCTGCGGCGTTTGCGAAGTTATGAACTAGAGCACTTGCGGGGCCTCACTTTTGAATATGCTCTCTATACTGGGGCTCGTTTCGGAGGCGATCACGATCGCTGCGTGGCGTGCCCGGCAAAATTCATGGAGGGTGACTGGCCCAATGTGCTGCACATTGGCTACGTTACCCGCTGCCGGATCCCACACGGTTCCACAGATGATTGGGTGTGGACGTGGGTGTGCGACAAGTGTTTCTCGGATCTGCGGGATGAGATGCAGTGGCAGCTTGAGGAGACGAACCAGCCCGCTGGCAACTAGTATGTGTCGCGCTCGTTGGCTGTGGCTGATTTTGCCTGGAGCCGGCTGAGTTCCATTGAGAATCCGCGAGCGCTCGGCAGGTGAACCACTCTTGCTACGACGCGCCGCCGTTGGCCGGTTGGACCAGTTGAGACGGGACTGCAACTGGGTCCTTCGGCATGACGATCCAGGCCACGATGTACGAGATTACACCGAACAGCGGCAGTGGCCAGACCGTCAGGACGACCCAGAGGATGCGCACCAGCGTCACGTCCAGTCCGAAGTAGCGCGCGAAGCCTGCGCATACCCCCGCGATTTTGCCTTCGCGCGTCGGCCGTGACAATCGTTCTGAGCGCTCGACGTTCGGCAGACCGCGTCCTGTCGATCGGCCGCATTGGCAGCAGAACCGGTCCTGATCTCTTAGTTCGACACCGCATTTTGTGCAATACATGGAGTTTCCCTCGATCATCCTGAATAACGCTGCGGATGCAGAGTTTGTTCCATCAGGAATGTGGCGAAATCTTGCCTAAAATGACTGGTTTCCGGGCTCCCGTCGCGGACGGCACATTGCCCGCGCGGCGCCGATGGGTTTCGTAGGCGAGCACGGCGAAAAGAATGGCCTCCTTGGCGTCGACGTTAATGCCGAATTCTTCAGACGTTGTAACCCGCGGTTTAACCCAAGCGCGCAGGCGTTCCATCAGGTAGCGATTGTGCGCGCCGCCGCCGGAAGCGATGACCTCTCGTGTTGTCGGGTAGGGGGCGATGGCGAGCGCGATGGTTCGCGCGGTCAGCTCGGTTGCGGTTGTAACGTCGATGCCGGTCGAGCGCACGAAGTCCGCTCCGTACTGTTCGCGGCCGCAGGATTTCGGAGGCTGGCGTTGGTAGTATGGGTCGGCCAGCAGCCGTTCCAGCAGCGGCTCGTTGACGCGGCCGGCGCGGGCGCGCTCGCCATCGCGATCGAACGGCGGGGCGAGAGCGTCCATCACCATGTTGCCGGGTCCGGTGTCGAAGGCCACGACGTCTTCAGGTTTGGCGCCGGCTGGAACAACGGTGATGTTGGCGATGCCGCCGATGTTCAGCGCGATGCGCGCCATTTCGGGATGACGGAAAAGTTGATAGTCCAGGAAAGGAACCAGCGGTGCGCCTTTGCCGCCCGCGGCCATGTCGGCCGTACGGAAGTCCGCGATGGTTTCGATGCCGGTGCGTGCGGCGATCACGGCGGGTTCGCCGATTTGTAGTGTGCTCGCGATCTTGCGGCCTAGGAAATCGATCGGTTCGCCCTCGTGAAAGATGGTTTGGCCGTGCGACCCGATTAGCTCGATGGTTTCGAGCGGCACGCCGCACTGGGCGATTGCTTCGGCGAAAAGTTCGCCGAGCAGGAAGTTGAGGCGCGAGACCGTCGGGACGTCGGGCACTGAAAGGATCGCTGCGCGAACTTCCGGCGGATAGGGGACGGTCTTGGTTGCGACGACTTCGATGCTCTCGTGAATGTCCACGACGGCCACGTCGATGCCATCCGCCGACGTGCCGCTGATTAAGCCTGCGACTCTCACGAGCGCTTCAGCTCCTGCTGCAGCTCATTCAGTAGTTGCAGAGCTTCGATGGGCCGCAGTTCGTCGACTTTGAGATTGCGGATGCGGTCGGCGATGGCGTGATTCACTGGTTCGAACAATTGAATCTGCATGGGGCCGATGGGGCGTGGCGAGAGCTCCTCAGTGACGGCGTGTTCCGAAAGCTCGTGCAGCGCCAGGATTTCGCGGGCGCGCTCGATCACCGAGATCGGCAGGCCGGCCAGACGCGCAACCTCGATTCCGTAGCTGCGGTCGGCGCGGCCCGGCTCGACTTTGCGCAGGAAAATTATCTGGTCGCCGGCCTCTTTCACCGAGACGTGCAGGTTGCGGACGCCCGGCAACTGGTCGGCCAGTTCGGTCAGCTCGTGGTAGTGCGTCGCAAAAAGTGTGCGGGCGCGGATGCGCTGATGGATATGCTCGATCACCGCCCAAGCGAGCGCGAGGCCGTCGTAGGTCGCGGTGCCGCGGCCGATTTCGTCCAGAACAACCAGGCTCCGCTCGGTCGCGGTGTTCAGGATGACGGCCGCTTCGGTCATCTCGACCATGAAAGTCGACCGGCCGCGCGCCAGGTTGTCGGACGCGCCAATGCGGGTGAAGACACGATCGACGATGGAGAGCGTGGCGGAATCGGCCGGCACGAACGAGCCCATTTGCGCCAGGATCACGATCATGGCCGCCTGCCGAAGATAGGTGGATTTGCCGCCCATATTCGGCCCCGTGATCACCAGGATGAATTGGTCGGCAGGATCGAAGTACAGATCGTTAGGGATGAAGCGCAGGGCATCTTGTGCGGCCAGCTTTTCGATCACCGGGTGACGGCCGGCGACGATTCGAACTTCGCCCGTTTCACAAAATGTCGGCCGGACGTAGCGGCTTTCGGCTGCGACTTGAGCGAGGCCGCATGTGACGTCGAGTTCGGCGATGGCTGCCGCGGTCTTGCGGATGCGCGCGGCGTGCTGCGAGGCGAACAGACGCAGCTCCTGGAAAATCTCGCGTTCCAGCGTCAGGATTTTTTCTTCGGCATCCAGGATCTTGCTTTCCAGCTCCTTCAACTCGGGTGTAGTGAAGCGTTCGGCGTTGACCAGCGTTTGCTTGCGCTCGTAATCGGAGGGGGCGTGAGACAAGTTGGCCTTGGAGATTTCGATGTAGTAGCCGAAGACGTTGTTGAACCGGACCTTGAGGGATTGGATGCCAGTGCGGGAACGCTCGCGGGCTTCGATCTGCGCGATGTATTGGCGGCTGTTGCGGCTGATGTCGCGCAGTTGATCGAGCTCGGCGTGGTAGCCGGAGCGGATGGTGCCGCCGTCGGCGAGGTTGGCGGGCGGTTCCTCCGCGATGGCGGTGAGAATGCGGTCGCGCACTTCGGCGATTTCATCGAGATTGCAATAGATTTGCTGGAGGCGAGTGGCCGTGAATGTGCTGGCGCGCTCTTTGATTTGCGGCACGAGCGCCAGCGAGCGGCCCAGCGCGAGCAACTCGCGCGGACCCGCTGTTCCCAGCGTTAATTTGGCGAGCAGACGTTCCAGGTCGAGGACGCTCGCGAGCAGCTTGCGGATTTCCGCGCGCGCGATGGTGGACTTCGCAGTCTCTTCGACTGCATCTAAGCGTTCCTCGATTTCTTCGAGCTGCAAGCACGGCCGCAGCAGCCGATGGCGCAGCAGACGGCCACCCATTCCGGTGGAGGTCTGATCCAGCGCGTGGATCAGCGTGGACTCGCGGCTTTCGCCGGCGAACAGCGGCTCCAGCAATTCGAGGTTGCGGACGGTGACTGCATCGAGGACCATCGATTCGCCGCGATCGTAGTAGGAGGGATGGTCGAGGTGATCGAGCGCCGATTTTTGCGTCTCGCGCAAGTAGTGCAGAATGGCGCCTGAGGCGGAGACTGCCAGCGGCTTGCCGCCCAGGCCGCAGCCATCGAGAGTGAGCAGCCGGAAATGATCGCGCAGCGCGCGTTCGGCGTAATCCAGGCCGAACACCCAATCGTCGAGCGTGGTGCGGAATCCGGGAAGGTTTTCGGCTGATTCGGCGGCCAACACCTCGCGCACATTCAGGTTTTCTAGCGCCGCGCTCAAGTCGCTAACGTCCAACTCGGTGGCGCGGAACTCGCCGGTCGAGATATCGACGTGCGCCAGGCCGGCCCGTGTTCCATTGCGGCAGACCGCGGCGAGATAGTTGTTTTCACGCGAGCGCAGCAGCGAGGATTCGGTGGTGGTGCCGGGCGTGACGACACGCGTCAGCTCGCGCTTCACCAGCTTCTTGCCGGGGCCGGCTTCTTCCATCTGGTCGCAGATTGCGACGCGATAGCCTTTTTGGATCAGCCGGGAGAGATAGCTTTCGGCGGCATGATAGGGCACGCCGCACATGGGGATGGGCTGGCCTTTTTCCTTGTTACGCGAAGTTAACGTGATTTCGAGCTCGCGTGCGGCGGTGATGGCGTCTTCATAAAACAGCTCGTAGAAATCGCCCAGCCGGAACATCAGCAGCGCGTGAGGAACCTGCTGCTTGATGGCGTGATATTGCCGCATGAGCGGCGTGGTGGGGGAGGACGCAGTTTCCGCGCGGTCCTCGCCGGAATCAGGCATAGATGCCGCGGGTCTTGAGGGCCGCCGCGACGCGATCGATGGCCAGCATGTACGCGGCCAGGCGATTGGTCACGGTGTGCTTGTCCGAGTAGCCAACCACGTCGTTGAAACTGTTGACCATGATTTCGTCCAGGCGCCCGTTGACCAGCTGCTCGTTCCAGAAAAAGCCCTGCCGGTCCTGCACCCACTCAAAATAAGAGACCGTAACGCCACCGGCATTGGCGAGGATATCGGGGATGACGAAGATGTTCTTCTCGGCCAGGATCGCGTCGGCTTCGGCGGTGGTGGGACCGTTGGCGCCTTCGCAGACGATGCGCGCCTTGATGCGGGGGGCGTTGGCGGAGGTGATAACGTTCTCGTGAGCGGCGGGCACCAGGACTTCGCAATCCAGCAGCATGGCTTCATCTTTATCCATGTCTTCGGCGCTGGAGAAGCCCAGGATGGAGCCGGTCTCCGTGCGGTGCTTGAGCAACCCATCGATGTCCAGACCATGCGCGTTGTAGACAGCGCCATCGTACTCGATGATGCACACGATTTTGAAACCGGAGCGCGCCATGAGCCGCGCCGCGTTGCTGCCGACGTTGCCGAAGCCCTGCACGACGACGCGGGCGCTGGACGGATCGATGTGGAAGCGGCGCAGAGCCTGGAGTGTGACCACCATGCATCCGCGGCCGGTGGCCTCGGTGCGGCCGCGCGATCCGCCCAGAGCCAGCGGCTTGCCGGTGACCACCGCGGTCATGTTCTGGCGCTTGTGCATGGAGTATGTGTCCATGATCCAGGCCATGGTTTGCGGGTTGGTGTTGACGTCGGGAGCAGGGACGTCGCGGTCGGGACCGATGATGTCCATGATCTCGGAAGTGTAACGTCGGGTGATGCGTTCCAGTTCGCCATCGGAGAGCACGTTGGGATCGCAGATCACACCGCCTTTTCCGCCGCCGAAGGGAATATTGACGACGGCGCATTTCCATGTCATCCAAGCCGCGAGAGCGCGCACTTCGTCGAGCGTGACGTCGGGGGCGAAACGGATGCCGCCTTTGGAGGGGCCGCGCACCACAGAGTGCTGGACGCGATAGCCGGTGAAAACTTCCAGGCGTCCGTCGTCCAGCTGCACGGGGATGTTGACGGTGAGTTCGAGCGAGGGGGTGCGGAGAACCTTTCGGAGTCCGTCGTCCAGGGCGAGGCGTTCGGCGGCCTCGTCGAAGCGGGCCTCAGCGGCCAGCCAGGGGTTAATTTCGTTGTCGACGGAGTGTGGGGCTTCGAGAATCATCAGGTCTGCCTCCGCCTACATTGTAGCTTCGAGGTCGGGTGGGCAGCTTGGAAATCGCCTTCACCAGAAAGGAATCGTGAGCATAGCTAGCCAGCGGCGCGATTGCTGCTCGGCCCCAAGGCCGTTCCGCGAGTCGCAGCAGCACAACTTAGCTCGGCGGTGACTATTGTTCTTTATTGGCGCTTCTCACGTTCCGTCCAACGTCAAATATCAGGCCGTAGACAAATCCCGCGGTGTTTGCCACTTGCCACAACAACAAAAGCAGCTGCAAACGGGCGGCTAGCGATCCGGACGCTTCCCGCCAGGGACGAAGCAACCACTTGTGCCAAGGAAGATACATCGCTACGTGACTCCGAAGGGGACTGGAGGCGCGGCGACTTCGTTTACGATGAAACTGCGCCGCACCTCGGCCATAGCGAAAATGCTGGCGCAGGAAGCCGGTCAGCGTAAGACGGTTACAGTGATTCACCACAGCGCCTGGAACGTAGAGCATGCGCCGCCCTGCCAGCCGCCAGCGTTCGCAGAAATCGCGATCCTCAGCTGCGATGCGGAATTCGCCATCGAATCCACAGAGCGAGCGGAACAAGTCGGCCGGAACCGCCATGTTATTCGACGCGAAGAACCTCGCGCTGGCGGGCTGAGCGTTATAGAAATCGTAGACAATACCCTGAATCATTTGCGAAGCCACCAGGCAACTCACCTCAGGGAACCCGGCGATAGTTCTACCGCCCAGCAGGCAGCCTGGAGCCGCTTCAGCGGCGGATTTCAGCGTGCGCAACCAGTCAGGCGCCGGCTCGCAATCGTCGTCCAGGAAGGCAATCAGGGCGCCACGAGCTTGGGCCGCGCCCGTGTTGCGTCCTGCGCCGGGCCCGGCATTGGGCTGGCAGAGCAGGCGGAGTTGCAAGTCGCGTTCGAACGGCTGGAGCACGCTTTTGAGCGACTCAGCTCCGCCATCATTCACGACGATCACCTCGAACTCGTCGTTTGGATAACGCTGCCGGGCCAGCGCCCGCAGCGCGCCCGCGAGTTGCAGTGGTCGTTGGTACGTGGGGATGATAACCGAGATGTCAGTTTTCGGCAATCGGCTCGGCATCCTCACGCTCTAAAGCCCGGCGTTCATCGGGCCGAACGTATAGAACTCGATTGAACTCGAACGCGGCGATCCACTTGAGGGATCGGCCTGGGCCGGCCAAATAGCCCAGCATCTGCCCTAGGCCGTCGGACAATAATCCCAGGGTCAGAGCCGGTAGAATCCGGGGCAACAGGTGGCGCGGCCGGTTTGGCAAAAGCATTTCACGACTGAGACGTACTAGCCGCACCATCGGAATCAGCGGGGACGCGACCGCGTAGAATAGCTTCCTAGGTTTGCTCCATCCCTCCGCGCGCAAGCCGCCAAACACGCGGCCCTGGTGAAATTGAACGCTCAGCCAGATGTCCCACCGCGCGAAGTTAAGGTGCGCCGTCCGGGCCCGAGGTTCGAGGTACAGACTGTGTCCCTGTTCGGCGAGCTGCCAGTGCAGGACCGTCTCGGCGCTGAGCATGACTTCCAGGCGATCGCCATACTCCAGCAGAAGCTCGCGCTTGTAGCTGCTGTTGTGGCCAGGAAGGAAGGGAGCTTCGCCGGCCGCCGCGGGACTCATCCACGGGCCGTAGCCGATGAGATAGTCGCACCAACTGACGATGCTGCCCGGATTTCCATTGACGACTTCCGGTCCCACCACCGCATAGCCGCGGGCATGCGCCGCGATCAATGCCTCGGCCCACTCCGGTTCCGGGAAGCAGTGATCCTCGGCGAACGCCACCACGGGTGCTGCCGCATGCCGCACGCCTGCCGCATTGGCGCTGGCGACCGGCGCATTCGGGCGAACACGCGCTATCCGGCACGAAAAGAACCCTTCCGTCTCAGCCTCGGGCACAATCGCTTCATCGTCGCTGGCCCATACCAGCACCAACTCGATTCGGCCGCGTACTGTTTGTGCTCGCAGACACCGTATGGTGTGACGCACGGCCGCGAAGGTTCCGTGGACCGCCAGCACGATGGACAAGGCAGGACCCTTCGTTTCCGTAGCAACGCAGGTGGTAGCAGCGGCAGCTTCCGCCAGAGCTTCGCAGGCAGCTACGTTCTTTGACGCGTCCGCAAACGAACAAGCCGGTGGAGAGCCGTTCTGAACCGCCCGAACGAAATCGAGCCACTGGAGTCGATACGAGGCCGCCGAATCACCACCTGATTTCCTTCCCCATACTGCGTGAGCTAATCCGGCAATGAGATCATTTGCCTGTTGATGCAGCGCCACCGGCGATAACCGCCAACTGATCGCGCTGTACATCGAGAATTCGATGGTGGCCCGTGTGCCGCTCAGGCGAACAGTGTGGAACGGCCGCGTGCCTTTGCTCCACAGGGCGGTGAACCGGGTTCCATTTGCCAGAATCCCGGAAGCGCGTGCGCGCAGATCGTCGGCCCCGAGCGAAGCGGTGGCCGCGGACAGTTCCACGAATTCGCTCGCGGTAAGAAACCTGGCCAAATCGATGTGATGAACTCCTAGGTCGAACAGCACGCCGCCACCCTGGGTACGGTCCGTCTTCCACCCAAGCCTTTCCGGTGCGGGCGAACTCCATCGGGTCTCGATTTCCACCAACTCGCCCAAACCACCTCGCCTTATGATCTCCGCGGCGCGGCGCACCAGTCTGTGAAAGCGAAGGTTGTGTCCGACCGCAGTGCAGACGCCGGCGTCCTGGGCCGCGCGGGTTAGCTCAACCGCGGCCAGCGCGGAGGTCGCCAGCGGCTTCTCCACAAGCACGTGCTTGCCTTTGCCCACTGCCCGCAATACCAGTTCGGCGTGGGTTGAGGGAGGCGTGAGAATCGCGACCGCTTGAACGTCGGAGGCCAGTAGTTCTTCTGCGTCTGCTGCGATTTTGGCCCCCGGAAACCGGCCGCGGACGACGCGGGCGTTAGCTTCCTCCGGGTCGCAGACAAAGCCCACGCGGATCTGGTCGCTCAATCGCAGAAGTGCAGGCACGTGCAGAAATTGGGCGGCGCGGCCTGCGCCGAGAATCCCGAGTTTTAGCGGGGAGGATTCCATCCAGTGCGTCCATTTTCCTTGGTAACCGAGTTCTATTGCAAATTGAACCGCGTCGCCTTCGCTGACGGTTAGTCCACGGCGCACTCGGTAAAGTTCTCAAGGCTGAGCGAGAATAGTGCCGGACTGATTGCCCTGGAAAAGTATCTTCAGATGCAGATCGTTGACGAAGTGGGAATCCTGGGCTAGCAGCAGGTAGAAATCCGCGCCCGGCTTGGGGGTGGCGCGCTCCACTTCTTGCATCCAGTCCAGATGATCGCTGACGCGATAGAAATTGATGCTAGGTTCCAGTTGCCAGCTTCCCTCGACCACGGCTTTGCGGTCGGCGGCGGGCTTGTGTTCGCGGATCAGGTTGGCGATGGCGCGGTCGTCGCGGTCGTAGGGCCAGTCGGCGTAATAGGTGACGCGAAACTGGGCGATGTACATGGCGATACATGCGGCCATGGGCAAGGCGAGGATGACGGTTGCGCGCTCCCAGAGGTACGCTAGCGCCAGTCCGGTCAAGGTGAGCAGGGGGATCCAATAGATCGCGGTCCGGCTCTCCGGGTAAGGTACGTCGAATAACAGGTGGCTCGCGAGGACGCCGGCCAAGGCGATCAGCATGGCGCCGCCGGTTAGCAGGATGGTTCGTTCGAGCAGCGTGGAGGCGATCCACCGCGATGCGGCGCGCCAGGCGATTAGAGCTGCTGCGATGATAACCGCGGGCAGGACGGCCAGTGCGAGCGCCGAAATTAACCAGCCCGGCGCCGGTTGCAGCGAATTGTGCACGATGCTTTCGGCTCCCGCGCGCAAGGAAGCCGCGCCGATGTAGAACTGCTGGCCCGAGGAGTTGCTGAGCGGCGATAGAACAATCAATGCGGCGATCCCAACGAGTGGAAGTGCAAAGCGCACTAGCGCCTGGCCCAAAGTAGGAAACGGATTGGGTGTTTCTTTCTTGGTGCCCTTCTTTGTGACCGTGACGGTGGGTTTGAAGCTGCGGCGCTGGTTCCAGACCGCCAGCAGGAACATAAGCGCTAGGCCGATGGCGGGGGGCGCGAGAACCAGGTTCGCTCCGATCGATAAACCTAGCGCTAGTCCCGCGCGAATCAGCCGTCCTGACTCCGGTTTATCGAGCCATTCCAGCATCTCCCACAGCGCCAGGAATAGAAATGCGACCGCCATCCCGTAGCCGCGCGCGGCGGATTCAAAATCCAGCAGGTAGGGATTGAGCGAAAGCAGCAGGGCCGATAACGGCAGATACCAGCCGGTGCCGAACAAGCGCTCGCAGATTCGGAAGACAAGGTACAGATAGAGCAATCCGCTGAGCACGCTGGCCAGACGCAGAGTCAGCGGCGAGACCCCCAGCAGGTCGACGAAAATCTTGCAGAAGATGGTGTGCAGGACATGATGGTTGGCGTCGTAAGAATTGAAAACGATGCTCCAGGGCGCCGCGACGAAGTTTTCATAGGTGACGCCTTCGTCGTGCGTTATGGATTGCGTGGCCGCACGGTAGACATTCGTGGTGAAAATCAGGCCCAGCAGGGCCATAGTTGCAATGCGAAAAACTTGGCGCACACAGTTATAGTAAAAGGTTGGAACGATCCGGCGCATTGGTGCTTTTCGATATCGACGGTACGCTGATCCGGCGCGCGGGCCCGCATCATCGCCAGGCGCTGGTGGAAGCGGTCCGGCGGACGGCGGGTGTGGAGACCACAACCGAAGGCGTGCCAGTGGCGGGAATGCTGGATCACACCATTCTGCGAACTATGATGACGCGGGCGGGAATGAAGCCGGGGGCCATCCGGCGCGTGTTGCCGCGCGCGATGGAAGCGGCGCAATCGATTTACCTGAAGACTTCGCCGCGGCTGGAGCGCAAGGTTTGTCCCGGCGTCCGGGGCGTGCTTCGGCAGTTGGAAAAGCGCGGTGTAGTGATCGGGCTGGTGACGGGGAATCTTTCGCGCATCGGATGGCGCAAGATGGAACGCGCGGGGCTGCGTCCGTATTTCCGATTTGGCGCTTTCGCCGAGTTCGCCAAGGACCGCGCGGGGCTGGTGCGCCTGGCGGTCCGTCAAGCGCGCCGGGAACGCTGGATTGATCGCGACAGCCGCATCTGGATGATCGGCGATCATCCTAACGATGTGCTGGCCGCCAAGGCTAATGGGATTCGCGTGCTGGCGGTGGCCACCGGACTGATCGGGATCGAGGAACTGCGCGCGCACAAGCCCGACATGGCGCTGCCGGATTTGCGGTCCCTCGCCCTGGAGATGCTTTTTTGAAGGAAGCGCAGTCCCTGGCGGTGAAGCGCGCGGAGGTGGAGTTTCACAATTTCGCCTCGCTCGGTGAGCCGGAGCGCGCAATCGCCCATTATGCGGAACAGAACGTGCGGCGTGGGGCGGTGATCCGCAATCATCTGGCGTTCATTGGCGAGATGACGCCATTTCTCGAGATTGGCTCTAACGTCGGGCATTCCAGCTACATGCTTTCGAACGAATTCGGCGCGACTGGCTTTGCACTGGACATCTCGGCCGATTCGCTGCGTTATGGCGCGGCGTTGCAGGACCGCTGGCATCTGGCGCGCGCGCCTCTACGCGTGGCCGGTGACGCGCTGAATCTGCCGTTTGCGGACGGCTCACTGCGTTTGGTGCTCGCGTTCCAGATGCTCAGCCAGTTCATGGACATCGAGAGCGTCTTCCTGGAAGTGAAGCGCGTGCTCGCTCCCGGGGGCATGTTCTTGTTCGCCGAGGAACCGCTGAAGCGCCTGTTGACGTTGCGCCTGTATCGCTGCCCCTACTACGACACGATGAAGCCGTGGGAGCGCAAGCTGCATCAGTGGGGCATGCTGGGCTACCTGGTGCGGGATGTGATCGGCGCGCATCAGGAGGAGAGCTTCGGCATCCGCCAGAATCACAGCATGGGGCTCAAGGAGTGGCATGAGCTGATCCACAAACACTTCGCCGCGGCCGAATACCAGATCTTCGTGCCGGAGCGCGGTTGGGGTGAGCGCATCGTAAAGCGCGCAGCGATCGGAATGGACCCGCATCATTCGGAATGGCGAGCGGCACGGCTGCTGGGCGGCACTTTAGCCGCAGTTTGCCGCAAGGGCGGAGAGCGTACGCCGGTGAAATTCGACCCATCCGAGTTTGAACAATTGCTGCGCTGTCCCGATTGCCACCAGTGTTTGAGCCGGACTTCAGACGACACGCTGGAGTGCCCTGGGTGCGGTTATCGGGCCGCGAACGAAGGCGGAGTCTATAATTTGCTGCCGTCGGGGGAGCGGGCCGAGCTGTATCCGGGCGATCGCGAGGACGTAATCGATTTCTGCCTGGCGAGCCACGCCGGGCGATTGCTCGACGGCTGGTATGAGTTGGAAGGCGCCTTCGGCAACAAATACCGCTGGATCGGCCAACACGCTTCGGCGCGATTGAGGCGCGTGAAGCCGTCGCCGCAGCGGCTGCGAATTCGCGGGCACGCTAGCGAAGGACATCCGGTGCAGCTAAGCGCTGGCGCGAACGGGCGCAAGGTGGGCGAGTGGAAGCTGGACCGCTCCGGGCTGTTCGTCGTGGAGGCAGACCTGCCTGACAGCGACGAATATCGCATCGATATTCAGGCTGGGCCGGCCTGGAGCGTGCCTACCGACGATCGAATCTTTACGGTGAATCTGAGTATGATCCGGCTGGTTCCGCGCGACTAATGCAGCTTTTAGCGGTGCGGGTACAGTGACGGGTTCTTCAGTAGCCGCAAATCCACGGCCGCTATCCCGCCGGCGCCGGGTGACACGGTTACGGCGTAGCGATCCGGCGCTTCGAGAACAGGCCGGCCCGCTCGTCCTTGAGTGGCCAGCGCGGCCGGTTCGCTGGGCGCATAGAAGTGCAGCACTACATTGGTCTCATTCGGAGCGAAGCGTACTACAGTGTGCACGGTGCCGTCGTCGGATAGCTGCTCGATCCGCTTTTTACCCGAAGAAACAAATTTGTTTGTATCGCCCAGGAACGCGATCCCGGAAGGTCCAACGGGCGCAACGATATAGTAGGAGCCGTTGTAATCCACCGGGTCGGTAAACGGCGCACCGGGCTGTAGCAGCGTGCCCGTCTTGCGGAAATAGTCCAGAACGTAGGCCGCGCCGGAGACGCCCAGCGAAGCGGGAACGAAAGAAATCTGCCCCAAGGCGCCGCTGGTGCGTTCGTACGCCAGCACGTAGGCGGTGCGCGAGCCGTTGTGATCGGTATACGTTGAAGCCACGATGGGTGCAACGCTGCTCTGCGCCACAGCTAAGAAGGTCGCGTCGGTGGGGACAATCGGTACGTCCGGTTTGACGATCACGCCATCGGTCCGAACCGCCTGGCTGATGCTGGCCGCGTTTATGGAACCAGCGGCGTCACCCGAGCCGATGGGGCCGGCCGTCAGGGCGGCAACCAGGACATCCTTCACGTTTGCACTTTGGAACTCGTCGGTGAATGGCCACAATCCGAGCGCACTGGGGATGGCTGAATCGAACAACACTTCGTCCCATTTCTCGCGGCGGAACGCGTCATCGGTTACGCGGACTGCGATCACGTTGTCGTACTTGGAAGATTGCAGGATGTGCGTGCTCAACGGCATGCAATAGACGATCGCACGTCCGGCGCTGGCCAATGCGGCGGCCATATTATCCAGGAAGGCGTCAGGATCGGTGAGATTGAAGTTCGTCACGGCCTTATTCGAAAGCCAGTCCTGTTCCAGAATTGCGATGCCGTTAGACAGCATATAGTTGGCATAGTCCTGCCAATATTTCGGATCGATGGCGACATTGCCGGACATCTGATATTGACTTCGAAGCGGACTGGCGGGATCGATCCAGCGCGCGTGCGTTATCAGCGGCAGTCCCAGGCTTTTCTCAAAACCGGCCAGACCCTCTGGAAACAGGGTTGGGTCGGCGACGAACGTATCCATGCCTGAGCCGTTGCTGGTCCAGGAAGCCGGCGAGCCCTTGGGGTAATACCAGCTGTCCAGTTCCAGTGAACCGATCGGAATGGCGGCTTGCGTGAATTGCGACGGCATCTGCAGCAGTTGCGGCACATATTGACTCGCAGTCGTGGGGTGGTAGTAATACGCAGCGCCCGCATCGGTCCAATAGCTCAGTTGGTTGAGCAGTACGTTGGCGTCGTTGGCCGAACGATGTTTGCCGGTGAGCGATGTTAGCGTCTGGCCCCACAATTGGAAGGTGGAATTGATCCCGCTGCCGATGACCAGCAGCGTGGACTCGCTGAAGCCCCCCGGCAGCGTGCCGATTTGCGGATCAATCGGCATTTGAAGCGCGCCGTCCGATCCATATTGCCCGATCGTCGTCATAAAATTGGAAGCCGGAGATAAGATGAACGCGTTGGCCTGTCCGTCGAAGAAGAGCCAAGGCGCGCGGTTGTTCAGCGCTCCGAACCGGTAGGTCCACTGGGCACTGTAGTTGAAAGTAAAAAGGCCTTGCGGGTATGCGCTCAAGCTCGGAAACGGATCGCTGTTGGGGCTGGCCTGGGCGTATTGGGTTGAGAATAACACCACCGGCGCGCGTTCGTAGAGACGGATGGAGCTGGTTCGCGCGGCGCCGTGATCGAAAGAAATCTGGCTCCAGTCGCCGATTGAGTCGGTTCCGTTAGAAACTGCAGCGTTCTGTAGCGGACCGGCTGAACCTTGAAAGATCCAGCCTTGGTAGGCCGCTACGATTTGATAGGTACCGTCGTTGACCGATATCGTGGCGGACAGACCAGAACCGGAGATCGATATGCTGTTGGGAGTTGGCGTATCGGCTGAAAGGTGGCAAGCGAAGGCAATGCACAAGGCCTGGATCGTCCAGGATGAGCGAGCCTGGAATCGATAACTGGGTCCCAATGATTCGGTGCTCATATTTTGCAAGCCAATGGATCCTTCGGATTGCACAATACAAGCGCGACAGCCCGCTTAGTGGGACAGCGTAGAATCAAGCCAGCTTCCCCGACAAATTGCCCCGACCTATACCAGATCCAACTGGGTCTCGTCGACGACGGGAGCAATTTCGCGTCCAATTGAGTCCAAGGGAGCCGAGGGGCGGTTTTTTCGGATAAAGTGAAGCTATCAACCGGAGGACAGATGTCCAACTACCATATTGCTCAGGTCAACATCGGTCGAATCAAGGCTCCGCTCGAAGACCCTGTGATGGCCGGGTTTGTGAACCGGCTGGACGAGATCAACGCGCTTGCTGACAAGAGCCGTGGGTTCGTTTGGCGTCTTCAGACCCCGGCCGGCAATGCCACCTACCTTCGTCCGTATGAAGAGGATGATCGCGAAGAATTCCAGAGAAAGATTGACTGGGCATCCTTCCGTCCATGCCCGGCGATGTAGGCCTGACGTAATACAGATGAACTGCCTGGGTTTACTTGCGCAGCGGGCAAACCTTTGACAGCGCATCCAGACCCATTCAACCCCACCCCTCTTGAGCGGCCGCCCGAAGGAGCACGGCAGAGCGACGCGATAGCAATGTAGTGTCCTGACGCTATGATGAGGATGTCCGCTTCGACATCCGCTCATGGCTAGCGACATCATTCTGACCGTCCAGGATTTGTGCGTGACGCTCGACCATGCGCAGATTCTGCACGACGTCTCGTTCACGCTGCGGCAAGGCGAGGCACTGGCGGTGCTCGGGCCGAACGGCGCGGGCAAGACCGTATTGTTTCGCGCTCTGCTCGGCCTCCTGCCCTACACCGGAACCGTCCAGTGGCAGCCTGGAATCGAAATCGGGTACGTTCCGCAAAGGTTTTCAATCGATCCTTCGGCGCCTATCACCGCGATGGAATTTTTCCTGCTGCAGTCGCCCAATTTCTGGCGGCCAAGCGCCGAGTTCATCGGGCATCTGGATCACGAGTTGAATCTTATGGGGCTCGACCGCGGCGTGCTGCGCAAGAGTCTGGGCGAGCTTTCGGGCGGCGAAACACAGCGCCTTCTGATGGCTTGGGCCATGCTGCGCCATCCGGGCGTGCTGCTCCTGGATGAGCCGACGGCAGCCGTCGATGCGGGCTTTGAGGAAACGGTGTACGCGGTTCTGCACCGTGTGCAGCAAGAGCGTGGAACGGCGCTGCTGCTGATCTCGCACGAACTCAGCGTGGTGTATCGCTACGCGCAACGCGTCCTGTGCCTGAATAAGACCGTGCTTTGCCAGGGACCGCCGGTCGAGGCATTGAATCCGGCGGCGCTGGCTATGTTGTATGGCGAAGCCGGCTTCTACCAACACGAGCACGGCCGCGAGCACTGAGCCCGATGCATCCTGCCTATCACGCCTCGTTTTGGATCGCACTGCTGGTGGGAATTGCTTCCGGCAGCGTCGGACCTTTCATCCTGCTCCGGCGGATGGCCCTGGTAGGCGATGCGCTATCGCACGTCGCGCTGCCCGGGATCGCGCTGGCGCTGATCTACGGTTTGGATCCCTTCTACGGCGTGGTCGTGTTTCTGATCGCTGCCGCTTTTCTCATTTTCTGGCTGGAAGGCCGGAGCCGTATTCCGCCGGACGCGATCGTCGGTCTGCTATTCACTGCCAGCCTGGCGATTGGAATCTTGATTATTCCGAACGGGGACATCATCGAGTCGCTGTTTGGCGCGTTTCCGGTGCTTTCGCTGCCTTACCTGCTGGCGATTCTGCTGATAGCCGCGGTTCTGTCGGCATTGTGCTTCATCCTGGCGCGGCGCTTTCTGTTCCTTATCGTCTCGCCGGATCTGGCCAAAGTGCATGGCATCGACCGGCGCTACGATCTGGCGCTGTTACTGGTCTTCTCGATGATCGTGGCGCTGGGGATCAAGCTGGTGGGTACGCTGCTGATGGGTGCGCTCACCATCATTCCCGCGTCGATCGCAAAAAACCTGTCGCGAAGCATGCGCCATTACGTTATTTCGTCCGCGATACTGGGCGGCGCCATCTCTGTAGCGGGAGTGTGGATGGCCGAGACCTTCCGGTTCCTGCCCGGGCCGGCCATCGTCCTGCTGGGAGTCGCACTGTTCCTGCTCAGCCTTCCTCTGGCGCGCAGGCGGACCGCGTAGCGCTAACCAGGCTCCTGGCCGGATTTGCACGGCGCTGGTGGAAATCGGCCAGCGCCTCAAGCTTGTTTAGTGCCGCTAAATTACAGATTCCCAACAATATATGACTTGGCACGACTTTTGCATTATCTGCCGGCGTAGTGAGGAGGAACGAAAATGAAAACGAAACTGCTGGGGCTTTTATTGCTGGTGGGAAGTTCAGCTTTCGCTGGACCGCGCTTCTTCTTCGGTGTGGGAGTTGGTCCCGCCTACGTGGCCGGGCCCGCATACGTCGCGCCCGCGCCTCCGCCCGTTGCTTATGTCGCGCCCGCACCTGGCCCGGGATACGCTTGGATTCCCGGTTATTACTACGGCTCGGTGTGGCACGCCGGTTACTGGGCTCGTCCGCCTTATCCGCATGCCGTCTGGGTTGGTCCGCGTTGGTACGGCGGCCATTACTATCGGGGTTATTGGCGCCGTTAGTTCGGAGCTAGAGCCGCGCGCATAAAGCAGCGGCGTCGCGGCTCTAGCTAGCTGGTATGGGTCGGGTCGATCCAACGAGTCGCGGACGGCGTCTCCGGACTTGGGATATCGAGATTGACCACGATCGGCTCCTGCCCGCTGCGCACCACCACTGCCTCCACCGGTTGTCCCGGGTCCGCATTGATCTCCTGATGCGGAACGAAGGGCGGAACGAAGATAAAATCCCCCGGTCCGGCCTCGTCCACGAATTCCAGCTTTTCTCCCCAACGAAAACGGGCGCGGCCGCGCACGATGTAGAGGACGGTTTCGAGATCTCCGTGATGGTGCGCGCCAGTCTTGGCGTTGGGCTCAACAACGACGGTACCGGCCCACAGTTTGCTGGCGCCGGTTCGCGCATGGTCGATGGCCGCGGCGCGCGTCATGCCCTGCGTCTGCGGCGTGTTGCAATCCAATTCATTGGCATGCACGATGCGGATGCCGTGCTGCCCCCAGTCCGTCTTCGGTTGCGCGCTCATGCCGGCACCGGGGTGAGTCGCGAGACTTGTTTGCGGCTGCGCAACAGGTCGCAGATTGCGCGGCATTCGTCGGCCAACTCCGCGAATTGATCCGGGTAAAGGGATTGATAGCCGTCGGAAAGCGCCTTGTCGGGATTGGGATGCACTTCAACGATCAGGCCCGCGGCTCCGGCCGCGATTGCAGCCAGCGCCATGGGATGCACCTTGTCGCGCTTGCCCGTGCCGTGGCTGGGATCGACGATGATCGGCAGATGGCTCAAGCTCTTTACCGCTGGCACGACGCTCAGGTCCAAAGTATTCCGAGTATGATCGGTGAAGGTGCGGACGCCGCGTTCGCACAGCACCACCTGGTAGTTGCCCTCCGACAGAATGTATTCGGCGGCCATCAGAAATTCTTCCAGGGTCGAGGACATGCCGCGCTTCATAAGAATTGGTTTGCGGGCGCGCCCGGCGCGGCGCAGCAGCGAAAAATTCTGCATGTTGCGGGCACCGATCTGAATGCAGTCCGCGTATTCTTCGACCAGGTCGAAGGTCTCGACGTCGATGGCTTCGGTTACCACGCCCAAACCGGTCTCCGCGCGAGCTTCGGCGAGATATTTGAGGCCTTCCTCGCCCAGTCCTTGAAAAGCGTAAGGCGAAGTGCGCGGCTTGTAGGCGCCGCCGCGCAAGAGTTGAGCACCGGCTGCTTTGACCGCGCGTGCCGACGCCAGGATCTGCTCGCGGCTTTCCACCGAACAGGGCCCGGCGATCAGGGCCAGTTCGTCTCCTCCGACGTCGACGCCGTGGATTCGAACTACCGTGTTGTCCGGCTTCACTTCCCGACTAACCAGCTTGTAGGGTTTCGAGACTGGAATGGCTTCGGCGACGCCGGACAGATCCTCGAATTCGGCCGCGGGCACGGGGCCGTGATTACCTGTGATGCCAATGGCAGTCCGCTCGGCGCCGGGCATCACGTGCGGGCGGAATCCGAGGCTTTGAATTTTTTCGCAGACACCGGCGATGTCCTGCGCGGTCGCCTGGGCCCGCATCACAACTAACACGTTGAGAAATTGTCCTTTCCGGTCCAGTGTAGCGCGTCGCGCTGCTAGAATTGAAGACTCCGTGAAGGCTC